>JAKALV010000048.1 GCA_021824055.1 Acidobacteriota bacterium | reverse complement strand
TTGGCGCGCTCACGGCCTATCTGCTCGCGCGGCACCTGGAACTATCGGCGGTCAGCGCCGCGCTGGCGGCGCTCGCCTTCGCGTTTTCCCCCTTCCACTTCGCGCACGCCGCGTACCACCCGCATATCGCCCAGGTGCAGTGGGTGCCGCTCTACTTCCTGGCGTTGTGGCGCGGCCTCGACCGGGCGACGCCGGCGCGATTGGCCGGGCTCGCGCTGGCCGCGGCCGGCGTCACGCTCTCCAACTTCTATGGCGGCATGATCGCCGCGGTGCTGACGCCGTTTGCCATCGGCGCGTACTGGCTGGCCCGGACACGCGGCACCGCGGGCGCCACGCGGCACCTGCTGCTGGTGGCCGGCACCCTCGCGCTCCTCGCGCTGGCCGCATTCGCCGTGGTCTGGCACACGATGCCGGAGTTGATCCGCGACCGGTCGGCCTTCGCGTTTCCGGCATCAGACCCATTCAAGTACAGCGCGAAGTGGTGGAGCTACCTCGTCCCGCCGGTTGCCAATCCCTGGGTCGGCCGGTTCGCGAGCGGCATCTGGAACACCGCGCTCGTGCGCAACGGCCTGCTCGAACAGCAGGTCACGGTCGGCGCCGGCGTCATCGTGCTCGGCCTCGCGGGCGGCGTGGCATGGTTCAGACATCGCCGGCAATCCGCGGCGCGCTGGGCCGCGCCGATGCTCGCCGCCATGGCGGTGATCGCGCTTATCTGGTCGCTGTCGCCGTCGCGCACGATTGACGGCATCCGCGTGGTGCGACCGTCCGCGCTGCTGGTGTTTCTCGTCCCGATGTTCCGCTCGTACGCGCGTTTCGGCGTGGTCGTGCAACTCATGGCCGTGCTGCTGGCGGGCCTTGGCGTGGACGCGCTGTGGCGGACGGGGCGCGCGGCGGCGCGCGTGGCGTGCGTCGCGCTCCTCCTGATCGTTGCGGGCGAGTACGCGGTGCGGCCGGCCGCGATGTGGCGCGACGTGCTGCCCACCTCCGCGCATCGGTGGCTGATGGACCAATCCGGCCCGGTCCGCGCGCTCGATTGCACGCCGCTGACGCCCGAATCGGAATCCGTGCAGTGGTTGACCGGGAATCGGATCACGATGTCCGGCGGCGCGCTGGGCGACTGCCTCGAGCCGCAGTTCGCCGAAAAGCTCGCGGCCGCCGGGTACACGCATCTCCTCGTCCGCGCCGACTCACCCGCGAACCGCTGGCTGCTTGACCATCCGGTACCGGCGGGTCTCCAACGTCTTGCAGGGACGCCGGATGGAACCGTGTTCGCGGTCACGGCGCCGGCGCCCGCCGTCTACACGGAAACATTGAGCGGTTTCTCGCGGCGCGAGCTCAACGCGGCGTGGACGTGGCGGTGGATGGGCGGCGACTCGTCGTGGACGATCAACAACCCCGGCGCGCGGAGCATCGCGGCCACGCTCGAGATCGAGTTCGAGGCCTTCGCCACGCCCCGACGGCTGCAGGTGCGCCTGGATGGCCGCGACGTGGACACGCTCGCGGTGGGCACGGCACGACGCCGGTACGCCACCGTGCCCATGACCGTGCCACCCGGCCGGCACATGCTGGCCTTTCATCCCGTCGAGCCGCCGGTCGCCGCCGACACCTTGACCCACAACGGCGACACGCGGCCGTTGTCGTTCGCGGTCGGCGACTGGCGTTGGATCGCGCGGCAAAATCAGCCGTGAGCATCCGGACGACGTACCTCGACTTCTGGCATCGTGTCGGCGATCGCTTCCCGGATCTGGCGGGCGCCGTCTCCACGCGGTACTACGCCGACAACGAGCGCCGGCTCTTCGACGAGCATTTCGCGCCGCTCGGCGGTTTGCGGATGCTCAAGACGGATCTCTGGGACGAAGCGAAGAACACGCGCATTCTCGCCTGGGCCGCCGCCCACGGCGTGCGCGCCTACGGCGTCGACATCTCCGAGCCCACGATCCGGCAGGCGCAGGCTGCCTTCACGGCCACGCCGCTTCGCGCGGCGCGCGCCGACGTGCGCGATCTGCCGTTTCGCGACGCGAGCTTCGACGCCATCTATTCGATGGGCACGATCGAACACTTCGACGAGACCGAGCGCGCCGTGGCCGAGATGGCCCGCGTGCTTAAGCCCGGCGGCCGCGCCATCATCGGCGTACCCAACCGTCACGATCCATTCTTCCGCCCCTTGTTCGTCGCGGCGCTGCACACGGTCGGGCTGTACGGCTACGGATTCGAGAAATCGTATTCGCGTCGCAGCCTGCGACGGATGCTCGAACGGGCGGGGCTGACGGTCGTGGACGAAACCGCGATCCTTTTCATCCCCGGGTATCTCCGCATGCTCGATCTGGCGTGCCACACGTGGTGCCGGCCCCTGTCGAGGCTCACCGGCGCGCTCGTGCAGCCGTTCATCGTGCTCGACCGTCACGTGCCGGCCGTGCGCCGGCACGGCTATCTGCTGGCCACGATCGTGACCAAGCCGATCGCGCCGGCGCCCTGACCGTCACTCATACGGGTTATAGTCCGCGCATGAGTCTCAATAGCGGCACCAAGATCGGCCAATACGAGGTCGGCGCGGCCATCGGCGCGGGCGGCATGGGCGAGGTCTACCGGGCCACGGACTCGAAGCTGGGCCGCGACGTCGCGTTGAAAGTGCTGCCCGACTCGCTCGCCGGCGATCCGGAACGGCTCGCGCGGTTCCGCCGCGAGGCGCAGCTGCTCGCCGCGCTCAATCATCCGAACATCGCGCAGATCTACGGCTTCGAAGACAGCGGCTCGACGCACGCGCTCGTGATGGAGCTGGTCGAGGGGCCCACCCTCGCGGATCGCATCCTGCAGGGTCCGATTCCGCCCGCCGAGGCGCTGGCCATCGCGCGCCAGATCGTGCTCGGTCTGGAAGCCGCGCACGAGCAGGGCATCATCCACCGCGACCTCAAGCCCGCCAACATCAAGGTCAAGGACGACGGCACCGTGAAGGTGCTCGACTTCGGCCTGGCGAAAGCGCTCGATCCGATGGGCGGTTCGAGTCCCGACGTGATGAACTCCCCCACGCTCACCGCGCGGTCGACGCAGCTCGGGACGATTCTCGGCACCGCCGCGTACATGGCGCCCGAACAGGCGAAGGGCCGCGCCGTCGATCGGCGCGCCGACATCTGGGCGTTCGGCGTCGTGCTGTTTGAGATGCTCTCGGGCGAGCGCGCGTTCAAGGGCGAGGATGTGTCGGACGTGCTCGCCGCCGTGTTGCGCCAGGACATCGACTGGAGCGCGCTGCCGGCCGGCACGCCGAAGAAGATCCGGCGCGTGCTCGAGCGCTGCCTCGAGCGCGATCCGAAGAAGCGGCTGCGCGATATCGGCGACGTGTGGAGCGACATGGACGCGCCGGACGAGCCGGCGCCCGTCGTCGCGCCGGCCGCGCCGCCGCGCGCGTCGGGCCTCGCGCGCGCGCTGCCCTGGATCGCCGCGACCGTGATCGCGGGTGGCGCGATGGCCTGGTCGCAACTCCGTACCGCCGACCGCGCCCCGGAGCTCGTCGTCCGCGCCTCGACGCCGATGAAAGAAGTCGGCCTCCTCGTCGCGGTCTCCAAGGACGGCACGCGGATGGCCTACGCGTCAGCCAGCGGTCCTTCCGCCACGACCGGCATCCTCTTGCGGATGGTCGATCAGTTTGTCGGCAAGGTCATCCCCGGCACGGAGAACGGCGCGTTTCCGCTGTTCTCGCCCGACGGCCAGTGGATCGCGTTCAACGACCTGAGCGGCGCCGCGCTGAAGAAGATTCCAATCACGGGCGGGACGCCCACCAAGTTGTGCGACTGCAGTCTGGTGTCGGGCGGAGATTGGGGCGTCGACAACACGATCATCTTCAGCGGCGCGAACGGCATCATGCGCGTGTCCGGCGATGGCGGCACGCCGGAGCCGCTCACAACCGTCGACAAGGCGAAAGGCGAGACCTCCCATTCGCGCCCGCAGTTTCTCCCCGGCGGGAAACAGATCCTCTTCACCGTCAACATGGCCGACGGCAAGAAGTTCGCCGTCATGGATCCGGGCACGCCGGGATACCGCATCGTGGCGCGCGGCGGCGACAACGGGAAATACCTGACGAGCAGGCACCTCACGTTTCTCAGAGACCGCACGCTCTTCGCCGTGCCGTTCGACCTGTCACGCATGGAGGTGACCGGCAGCGAAGTCCCCGTGGTCGAAGGCGTCTCCATTCTCGGTCCGCCCGGCACGGCGGACTACGCGGTTTCCGAGGGCGGGCTGCTCGCGTACTTCGGCGAAGAAGGCGCGCAAGGCACGACGCTCGCGTGGGCGGATCGGACCGGAGTGTCGAAACCCCTGCCGGGTCAGGCGCAGCAGCTGTGGGGCACCGGGCGGCTGTCGCCGGACGGCAAGCTCGTGGCCAACGGCATCACCGACAGCAAGGGCGTGAGAGATATCTGGACGTTCGACGTTCAGCGCGGCACATTGCAGCGGCTCTCGTTTGGCGGCGCGGGCGACGACAACGACTACCCCGTGTGGAGCGCGGATAGCCAGCGCGTGTTCTACAGCGGCCGCGTCCAAGGCAAGTTCGGACTCTACGCGGTGCCTGCGGACGCGAGCACGAAGCCCACCCTGGTCCTGGCCACCGACGGGCTCACGAAACCGACGTCGGTGACGCCCGACGGCACGACGCTGCTCTTCTCGGGCGCCAACGGCACGCAGGGAATCCAGAACTACCAGGTGGCGATCACCGCCGACGGCACTGGAAAGCCGCGGCCGCTTCACGACGCGATCGGCAACGAACAGGGCGCGCAGGTCTCGCCCGACGGACACTGGGTCGCGTACATCTCGAGTGAATCCGGCGCCGAGGAAGTCTACGTCCTCCCGTTTCCCGGTCCGGGTCCGAAGAAGCTGGTCTCGCTGGCCGGCGGCAACTCCGTGCGCTGGACGCGCGACGGCCGCGAACTGCTCTACTGGGCGAACATCCCGCAATCGCGGCTCATGGCGGTCGATGTAACCACCTCGCCGACGTTCAGCGCCGGACAGCCGCACGAGCTGTTCCGGCAACCGTCCACGACAACGTGGGATGTGACGACCGACAGGAACCGGCTGCTCGTCGAACTGTCGTCGCGGCAGAACGGCTCGGTCCTGAACCTCGTCACGAACTGGTTCGACGAGCTCACGCGTCGAGCGCCGGCGAAGAAGTAGCCCCTGCTGCCGGAGTCTTTGGTAGGCTCTGGGCATGCGCCGATCCACATCGTTTGCTCTCGCCACCAGCCTCGCGTTGTTGGCAGCCTCGTCTCTGTCCGCGCGGCAAGCGCCCGCCATCGACGTCGGCATCGTCAGTCCCGCGATGCAGTGGCGCAATATCGGGCCGACGCGCGGCGGGCGGACCAAAGCCGCGGCCGGCATCCCGTCTCAACCGAACGTCTTCTTCATCGGCGCGGTCAACGGCGGCGTGTGGAAGACCACCGACTACGGGCGGACGTGGAAGCCGATCTTCGACGCCGAGCCCACGGGCTCGATCGGCGCGATCGCAGTTGCGCCCTCCAATCCCGACATCATCTACGTGGGCAGCGGCGAAGGGCTGCACCGGCCCGATCTGTCGACCGGCATGGGCATGTTCAAGTCCACCGACGGCGGCCGGACGTGGACGCACCTCGGCCTGCGCGACTCGCAACAGATTCCCCAGGTGATCGTCGACCCCGCGGATCCGAATCGCCTCTTCGTCGCGGCGCTCGGCCATCCGTACGGCCCCAACGAGGAGCGCGGCATCTTCCGCTCGCTCGACGGCGGCCAGTCGTTCCAGAAGGTCCTGTACAAGGATGAGAACACCGGCGGGGTGGACCTGGCGTTCGATCCCTCGAACGCGAACACGGTTTACGCGGTGTTGTGGGAAGAACGCCAGGCGCCCTGGGAGGACGGCGTGTTCACGGGCCCCGGCAGCGCGGTCTACAAGTCCACGGACGGCGGCACGAACTGGCGGCCGATCATGACGGGGCTGCCCGACTACGCGAACGACGGCGTGATGCGCATCGGCATTACGGTGGCGCCCTCGATGCCGTCGCGCCTCTTCGCGACAGTGGATGCGCGCGACAAGGGCGGGCTCTACCGCTCGGACGACGCGGGCGAGCATTGGCACATGGTCGGCGCCGACGCGCGCGTGACGTCGCGCGAGCAGGACTTCGCCGAGGTGAAAGTCGATCCGAAGAATCCGGACATCGTCTACACCGCGAGCATCGTGGCGTGGAAGTCGACGGACGGCGGCAACACGTTCTCGGCGTGGAAGGGTGCGCCGGGCGGCGACGACTATCACCGGCTCTGGATCAACCCGAACGATCCGCGAATCATCCTGCTGGCCGGCGATCAGGGCGCGGTTGTCACCGTGAACGGCGGCGAGACGTGGAGTTCCTGGTACAACCAGCCGACGGCGCAGATGTACCACGTGATCGCCGACAACGCCTTTCCGTACCGCGTGTGCAGCGGCCAGCAGGACAGCGGCTCGGTGTGCGTGTCGAGCCGCGGCGACGATGGCGCGATCACCATCCGCGACTGGCATCCGGTCGGCGCGGAGGAATGGGGTTACGTGGCGCCGGATCCGAACGATCCGGACACGGTGTTCGGCGGCAAGCTGACGCGTTACGACCGCCGCACGGGCCAGTCGCACGACGTGATGCCGCCGCCCGGCGACCGCACGCGCACGCTGCGGACGGCGCCGGTGCTCTTCTCACCCGTCGAGTCGCGGTCGCTGTTTTTCGGCGCCAACGTGATCTGGAAATCCGTCACGTCGGGGCAGGCCTGGACGGCCATCAGCGGCGATCTGTCGCGGCCATCCTGGGACGCGCCGGCGAACGTCGGCACCTATCGCGCGACGCCCGGCGCCGCGAGCACGCGCCGCGGCGTCGTGTACACGATCGCGCCCTCGCCCATCGATGCCAACGTGATCTGGGCCGGCACCGACGACGGGTTGCTCCACGTCACGCGCGATGCGGGCAAGACCTGGACGGACGTGACACCCCCGCAGATCACGGCCTGGGCGAAGGTCTCGATCATGGACGCGTCGCACTTCGACACGAACAGCGCCTATGCGGCCGTCAACACGCTGCGGCTCGACGACGTGAAGCCCTATGTCTATCGCACGCGCAACGGGGGCAAGAGCTGGGAGCGCGTCACGCGCGGCATCCCCGACGGCACGATCGTGAACGTGGTCCGCGAAGACCCGCTCCGGCGCGGACTGCTCTTTGCCGGAACGGAACAGTCGGTCTACGTCTCGTTCGACGATGGCGATTCGTGGCAATCGCTGCGGCTGAATCTGCCGGCCAGCTCGGTGCGCGACCTCATCATCAAGGACGACGACCTGGTGATCGGCACGCACGGCCGGGGATTCTGGATTCTCGACGACATCACGCCGCTGCGCCAGATCACCGCCGACGTCATCACGCGCGCCCAGACGTACCTCTTCAAACCCACCACCGGATGGCGTTTCCGCTGGAACAAGAACACCGACACGCCCTGGCCGCCGGATGAGCCGACCATGCCGAACCCGCCCGACGGCGTGCCGATCAACTACCTGCTCGGCCCGGACGTCACGGGACCGGTCACGCTGGAGATCCTCGATCCGAGCGGCGGCACCAATCGCATGATTCGCCGCTTCTCGAGCGACGATGCCGACGAGCCCCTGGTGCCGACGGCGAACCGCAACATTCCGGATCACTGGATTCGCCCGCAGATGAAACTGTCAGCCGCGCCCGGCCTGCACCGGTTTGTGTGGGATCTCCGGCTGCCGCGTCCGGCGGCGGACAGGTTCGCGTACCCCATCTCCGCCATCGACGGATACACGCCGAAGGAACCGCGCGGCGCCCTGGTCCTGCCGGGCGCCTACCTGGTGCGTCTCACCGTGAGCGGAAGGGTCTACGCGCAGGGCCTGCTCGTCAAGATGGATCCGCGCGTGAAGACCTCGGTCGCGGACCTGACGCTGCAGTTCACGCTGTCGATGAAGATCAGTGATTTGATGCAGCAGCTCGTGGACGCGAAGCGGAAGGGGGCGAATGCGGCGATCGACGCCGCGTACGCGCCGCTGACGGATCTGTTCAACCGGTTGCAGGATGCCGATGTGCGGCCGACAGCGGCGGTCGAGGCCGCGGCCAACGCCGCCATCGCGAAGGCGGAGGCGGCGATCCGATTGATTGTCGAGCAACCTCGATATCGATCGATAGCTCGACTAGCGTCCTCGCGCTCGCGCCGGATCCGGAAAGAGGTCGGTGCTGAGGTACTTGAGCCCCGAGTCGGTGATCACCGTGGCGATGGTCAGCGGGCGCGTCGCCTCGCGCGCCAGTCGCAGCGCGGCCGCGACGTTGCCGCCGGACGTGAATCCGCAGAGGATGCCCTCGCGCTTCGCGAGTAGACGCGCGGTCCGCACGGCCTCGGCGTCAGTGACCGTGAGGTAGCCGTCGACGAGCGAGCGATCGAACAACTGCGGGACCTCCATGTAGCCGAGCCCCTGCAGCTTGTGCCGGCCCGCCACCTTGCGTCGTCCTGAGAGGACCGCGGCGTTCTTCGGCTCGGCCACGTAGCAGCGGATGGCCGGGTTCTCGCGCTTCAGGAAGCGCGACACGCCCACGAAGGTGCCGGCCGAGCCGATCACCGACACGAACACATCGAGTTGTCCGCCGGTCTGCGCCCAAAGCTCGGGGCCGGTGCCGGTCTCATGCGCACGCACGCTGCTCTCGTTCTTGAACTGGTCGGCGCGAAACGCCCGGAGCTTGCGGGTCAGGGTCTCGGTGACCTCCTCGACCTTCTTGAGGTCGGCGCCGGTGACCTGGCCGGGCCGGCCGGTCACTTGAGGCACGAGCACGATCTTCGCCCCCAGCGCGCCGATCATCTGCCGGCGCTCGACGCTGTTGCCCTTCGACATCACCACGATCAGCTTGTAGCCGCGCCGCAGGCACGCGAGGGCGAGCCCCGTGCCCATGTTGCCGCTCGTGCGCTCGATCACGGTGTCGCCGGGCTTGATCACGCCGCCGCGCTCGGCGTCCTCGATGATCCGGTTCGCGGCGCGGTCCTTCACGCTCAGGCCCGGGTTGGCCGATTCGAGTTTCACGAGCACGCGGCAGCCTGTGCCCGCCGCCATCCGCGTGAGGGAGAGGCAGGGTGTGTCGCCGATGAGATCCAGCACGCTGTCCACAACGCCGGGGTTGCGCATATTAGGTCCTCGAAGCGGGCGAGACGAAAAAAGGGATCGGCCCCTTTTTTTCTACCGCGCGGTCCGCATCGCCGCGGTCGAGCCGGGCGAGCGTTGCCACCGCCAGACAGTTGCCCCCAACGTTGACGACCGTGCGCGCCATGTCCAGGAGCGGGTCGATGCCGAGCATGATCACCAGCCCTTCGGGCGGCAGGTGGAACTGGGTCAGGATGCCGCCCCACACCAGGAACAGCGCGCGCGGGACGGGCGGCAGCCCCCGCACGACGACGAGCACCGTGGCCACCAGCATGGCCTGGTCGGCCCAGCCAAGCGCAACGCCGTTGAGCTGCGCCCAGAACAGCGTGACGAGCGGCAGGTACACCGAGGTGCCCGTCAGGTTGAAGCTGTAGCCGAGCGGCAGCACGAACGAAATCGACCGGCGCGAGGCGCCCCAGCGCTCGAGCGCCTCCATCGCCCCGGGCAGCGCCGCCGCGCCGCTCGCGGTGGAAAAGGCGAGCAGGAGCGGGCTGGCCAGCGCGCGTACGAAGCCGGCGGCGCCGAACCGGCCCGCCCGGCTCGACACGACGAGCAGCAGCGCACCGAAGCCGAGAATGGCGGCGTAGCCGGCCACGAGCAGCGCGAGGAACGCGCGCAGGCCGGCGCCCCCGCTCCCCGCCACGACAGCGGCCGACGCGGCGAAGACGGCCACGGGCGCCGTCCACATGACGCCCGTGGTGAGGCGCAGCATCACGGCGGCCAGCGAGTCGAGCAGGCGCCGTACGGGCTCGGCCTTGTCGTCGCCGATCGCTCGCACCGCCAGCGCGAAGAGCACTGTGAAGAAGACGACGGCGAGCAGGTTGTTCTCGGCCATCGCCTGCACGATCGACGACGGGATGAGGGTGTCGGCGAACGAGGGGGCGACGGCTGGTGAGAGTGGCGCAGGGGCGACGCCGGCCGGCGGCGCGACGGGCACGAACGGCGCGAGCGCGTGGCCCGCGGCCAGCCCGACGAGCGCCGCGACGAACGTGGCGGCGACGAAGTAGACGAGCGCGGCGGCGGCGATCCGGCGGAGCGACGCCGTCCTGGCGCTCGCGGCGATGCCCGCGGCCAGCGTCGAAAAGACGAGCGGCGCGACCAGCATCTGCAGCAGGCGCACGAACAGGCGCGAGACAACGGTGAGGTGCGCGGAGGGGCCCGGCGCCACCGCGCCCGCGACGAGGCCGGCGACGAGCGCCACGAGAATGAGAGTTGTCAAAGAGAGACGGGATCGCATCAGGATGCCGATGTCGGCGGCTAGCGTATCACTGCGTAAGTTTCATGCGGCTGCGAAGGCGGGCGACGACGTCGCGAGGCTAGACGTCGAATGTGATTCCTTGCGCGAGTGGCAGCGCGTCGGACCAGTTGACCGTGTTGGTCTGCCGCCGCATATACGCCTTCCACGCGTCGGAGCCCGACTCGCGCCCGCCGCCGGTTTCCTTTTCGCCGCCGAACGCGCCGCCGATTTCCGCGCCGCTCGTGCCGATGTTGACGTTGGCAATGCCGCAGTCGGAGCCGTGCGGCGAGAGGAACTCCTCCGCGCGGCGCATGCTTTCGGTGAAGATCGCGCTCGACAGTCCCTGCGGCACGCCGTTGTGCAGCGCCAGCGCCTGGTCGAAGGTGTCGTATTCCAGCAGGTAGAGGATCGGCGCAAACGTTTCGCGCGTGACGATCGCGGTCTGCGCGGGCATGCGGATGATCGTCGGCTCCACGTGCTGCGGTCCGACGTCGGGACGCCGGCGTCCGCCGCACAGCACCTCGCCGCCCTGCGCCTTCGCCTCGTCGATCGCCGCCATCATCTCGTCCACGGCCTGCGCGGTGACCAGCGGTCCCATCAACGTGCCGGGCGCCAGCGGATCACCGATCGGCACCTGCGTGTAGATCTTGCGCAGCGTGGCGATCAGTTCCGCGGCGAGCGAGGTGTGCACGATGATGCGGCGCGTGCTCGTGCAGCGCTGCCCCGCCGTGCCCACCGCGCCGAACGCGATCGCGCGCGCCGCCAGGTCCAGCCGCGCGCCCTCGGTGACGATGATCGCATTGTTGCCGCCCAATTCGAGGATCGTCCGGCCGAACCGGCCCGCCACGGTCGAGGCCACGTGGCGCCCGACGGCCGTGGACCCGGTGAACGAAATCAACGGCAGCCGCTCATCCGTGAGCAGCGCCTCGCCGACCGTCGAGCCCTTGCCGACGATGAGCGAGCACAGTCCGGTCAGTCCGTGATCGGCCATCACGCGATTCGCAATGTGCTGGACGGCCACGCCGCAGAGCGGCGCGGGCTCGGCCGGCTTCCAGATCACGGGATCGCCCGCGACGAGCGCGATCGCGGTGTTCCACGCCCACACGGCTACGGGGAAATTGAATGCCGTGATGATGCCGACCGGGCCGAGCGGCTGCCACTGCTCCATCATCCGGTGGCCGGGCCGTTCGGAGGCCAGCGTCAATCCATACAGCTGGCGTGACAGGCCCACCGCGAAGTCGCAGATGTCGATCATCTCCTGCACTTCACCGTGGCCTTCCGCGCGGATCTTGCCCATTTCGAGCGAGACGAGGTCGCCGAGCGGCTCTTTCATCTCACGCAGCGCGGATCCCAGATCGCGGACGACGTCGCCGCGTTTGGGCGCCGGCACGTCGCGCCACGTGGCAAAGGCCGCGGCGGCGGCAGACACCACCCGGCCCGCGGCGTGGGTGGACGCTCTCAGCACGGACGCGATCGGCTTCCCCGTGGTGGGATTGATCGACACGAGCGCTTCGGCGCCGGCCTCGGTGATCCATTTGTCCGGGCCGGTGCAGGTCCCCGGATTCACATCTTTGATCTGAAGTTGCTTGAGCAGCGCGGCGGTGTCAGCCATATCGGAAGAGAGTCGCTTGACGGGCCGTGGTACCTTCGGCGCTCTCGCCGTCCGGGAACCACGGTCCGTCAAGCGAACTCCCGGAATAGATGACGATAACACGCGGCGTTTGCTATCCTCGCGACACATGACGTTCCCGCTTGCCGCAGCAGCATTGGTGGGCCTGCTGTCGCAGGCTGCCGCAACGCCCGCCCCCGCGCCGCTTGTTGCGCCGGTGACTCAGGCGCCGGCGGTAGCGCCCGCGAATCCGTTCGACAGCTTCTTCACGAATCTCGGCCACGACTTCAAAGCGCTCGGCACGGCCGACACCGCGTGGATCGCCGGGTTTGGCGGCGCCGGCGCGCTCGTGCTGCATCACAACAGCGACCAACGCCTGCACACCTGGGTCCTTCAGCAGAACGCGTCCGCAGCGACATCGTCCAACTCGGCCTCGGCCGGCAACTTCATCGGCAATGGTGTCGTGCAGGGCGGCGGCGCGATCGCCGTCTGGCTGGCGGGCATGGCGGGGCACAGCGTCAAGGTGGAAACGGTTGGGGCGGATCTGATTCGCGCGCAGGCCCTCAACGGTTTGCTCACGCAGGGTATCAAGTTCGCCGCGCGGCGCACGCGGCCGGATGGCGCCTCGCATTCGTTTCCGTCGGGTCATACGTCTGCCGCATTCGCCACGGCAGCGGTGATCCAGCGCGACTACGGCACGGTGGCGTCACTGCCCTTCTATGCCATGGGCGGATTTGTCGGCTGGTCCCGCATCCGCTCGAACCATCACTGGCTGAGCGACACGGTGGCCGGCGCGGCGATCGGGATCATTTCCGGCCGCGCCGCGACGCGTCACCACAAGACGCGCTGGACGGTGACACCGGTCAAGACGCCGGGCGGCATGGCGGTCTACGTGACACGTCGGAACTGAGTCCAGGGTCCAGGGTCCAGAGTCCAGAGTCCAAGGGTCAAGGGTTCAGGCGTTCGGACTCCGGACTCTGGACGCTGGACGCTGGACCCTGGACCCTGGACCCTGGACCCTGGACCCTGGACTCTGGACTCTGGACTCGCTACTTGCCCGTCGAGCCGAATCCGCCGCGGTCGGGGCCTGACGCGGACGTCGTTTCGTTCCATTCGGCGCGCACGAAGGGCAGGATCACTCCCTGCGCCAGGCGATCGCCGCGCTTCACCTCAACGGGCGTCGAGGTCACGTTCATGACCTGAATCTTGATCTCGTCGGTCGGGCCCGAGTAGTCGCTGTCGAGCACCCCCACGCCGTTGGCGACGATGAGCCCGCGCTTGAGCGGCGTGCTGCTGCGCGCGAAGATCCCCAGGAAATGGCCGGCCGGCACGGCGATGACGAGGCCCGTCGGCACGAGCGCGATCTGGCCGGGTTGGATGGTGAGATCGGCGGAGGCGGCCAGGTCGAAGCCCGCCGAGCCGGCCGTCTGGTACGACGGCAGCGGCACGGCGGGATCGAGGCGAGTAACGGTGATCTTCATGGCGGTTCGCGGAGGGCGAAAGCCCTCCGCCTATTTCTTCACCTCGGCGGCCTTCTTCGCCTCGGCGGCTTTCTGCGCGGCGGTCTTGAAGAGCGGCGACACATCGCGCGTGCCCTTCTGCAGGAACGGCACACCCTTGTCCATCCACTCCGGACGCGGCTTGCCGAGCAGGTAGTGGTCGAAGAACTCGTCCATGTGCACGGTCCAGTACTTCATGTTGTCGCGATTGCGCAGTCCGTGCGGCTCGCCGTTGAAGCTGAACATGTAGGCTTCCTTGCCGAGCCGGCGCATCGCCGTGTTGAACTCGATGCCCTGGTACCACGGCACCGCATCGTCGGCGTCGTTGTGGATCGTCAGGTACGGCGTGTTGATCCGCTCGATCCAGAAGATCGGCGAGTTCTCGATGAACTGCAGCGGCGAATCCCATGGCGTGGAACCGATGCGGCTCTGCGTTTTCTCGTACTGGAACTCGCGCACCATGCCCGTGCCCCAGCGGATGCCGCCGTAGGCGCTGATCATGTCGACCACCGACGCGCCGGCTTCCACCGCGCGAAAGATGTTCGTCTGGGTGATCATGTACGTGATCTGATAGCCGCCCCAGGAGTGGCCCTGGATGCCGATGCGCTTCGGGTCGATGTACCCCTGGGCGACCACGGTGTTGATGGCGGGGATCACGCACTTCATCGCGCTCGGGCCCGGATAGCCGGTCTCGTACACGATGTCCGGCTCGAGCACGATGTAGCCGTTGCTCACGTAGCGCTGGATGTTGATGCTCGTGCCGACGTTCGGCGCCACATAGCCGTGCAGGCCCTGCGTCAACTCCTCGTAGATGTACACCATCAGCGGGTACTTCTTGTTCGGATCGAAGTTCTCCGGCTTGATGAGCAGCGCGTTGAGCGTCCGGCCGTCCGCGTTGATGTACTTGATGTTCTCCGCCTTGCCCCAGATGAACTCCGACTGCTGCGGGTTGGCCTCAGATACCTTCTTCGGCGCCGCGAAATTGCCGTCGCTCACCCACAGGTCGGGGAACTCGTCAAACCGCTGTTCGGTGAACACGAGCACGTCCGCGTTCTTCGCCTTGGCCGGCACGCCGATGCGCTTGTCCGTCATGATGATCTGCTCCGGCGCGCCACCCGCGTAGTGCACGCGGTAGTAGCCGGTGGCTTTCGTGTCGTCGTTGGTCACCGACAGCAGCAGGGGCTTCGTGGTGGACACGGTGCGCTCCTCGGGATCGAGCGACCGGTAGCGGAAGACGAGATGCTGCTTGCGCCCCTCGCCGCCCGTGATCATGCGCGCGTTGGTGCCGTCCGGGCGCAGTTCCCAGATATCGAACCGGTCGTAGAGCAGCACGGTCTTGTCGCCGTCGGTCCAGCCGCCGCTGCCGAGCCCGGGCGGCAGGTCGGGCGTGTCGTGGCTTTCGTCGAAGAACTTCACCGGCAGGCGATCGGTCAGATTGACCTTCGCGCCGTCGCTGATGCGGTACGAGAACCAGTCGCCGGCCTTCTCATCGAAGTAGAGGACGTAATTGCCGCCCGGCGACAGCGTCGGGTTGCCGTTGAAATGCTCGAGGATCTTGCGCCGATTGCCCGTCTTGAGGTCGACGAGCGACACGTCGTTGTAGGTCGTGTCCCATGAGATCTCCTTCTCGTACGGCAGATCGCTGGTGCCGATCGCGCGGTTGGGATCGAACCCCGGGTTGACGTTCGGCAGATCCGTCGTGGCGAGTTGCACGTAGCGCTTGTCCGCGAGGTGCACGATCGCGCGATAGTTGCGGTTGCGCTCCTGCGTGGCGCGGACTTGCTGCATCGGCTGGATCTGCGCGTCCTTGTAGCTCCACAGATCGACCCGCGTGGGCGCCGGGATCTTCACGTCGGGATCCGGCGGTGGCGGTGGCGCCGGCGCCGTGCCCAGCATCAATCGCAGGCCATCTTCAGAGAACTTCGGCGCGAAGTTGTCGCTGACCACCTGACCGGCCGGGACGCCCTTTGTCGCCGCCGATACCAGCTCGGTCGCCGCAGCCTCGCCGGCCTTCCAGTAATAGAGGCGGTATGGCGAGACCTTCTTGTCGTACTCCGCCTGATCGCTGAGAAACGCCAGCTGCTTGCCGGCCGTGTCCCACGCGAGGCTCTTGTAGTTGCCTTTGCCCTTCTGCAGGTTGACGATGGATCCGTCCGCCATTTTCTTCGCGAACGCGCCGTCGTTCTCCGCCTTGGCCGATGAGACCGAGTACGCGAGCCACGAGCCGTCCTTGTTCCACTCGTAGTCATTTACCTCCGCGACCACCGCCTCCTGCCCCGTCGCCAGGTTGCGAATGGTCATGTCCGTGCCGGCCGTCTTCGTCTTCTCCGGCGTGGCGGCGGGCGTCGTGCCCGCGGCCTGACCGGCGGCGGCCGGCGCGGCCGGCTCCCCCGCGGCTGGTGGCGTGGCC
>JAKALV010000047.1 GCA_021824055.1 Acidobacteriota bacterium | reverse complement strand
GTGTAGGCAGGCGTCGCACCGGCGCATCGTAGCATTTCAGGTCGCGGTGGCAGCCCATCGCACCTGCCGTAAAGTGCGTCCGTGCAGACGATGTCGATTCCTCCCCTGCTGCTGCAACGGCACGCGCCGGCGTATGTCGATGAACCGGTCAGTTCGGCTGTCTCGAGGCCCTGATCCCAGTCCACCGCGCCGTCGCGTTTCACGGGGTGACGTTCGCGCCCATGCGGCCCTGGCTCGTCTCAAGGATGCCGCCGATGCGCCGGCGCCGCCACGTCCGCTGCCGCCCCCCGGCGCGCCCCCGCGCTGCGCCCCGGCACCCGCCGAACCCCTCGAACCTGCCGAACCGGCCGAACCCCTCGAACCCACCGGGTTTCACGAGCACGATCCCTCCCGGGACGCCTGATCGTGGTGCCGGTGTGGGTTCAATGAATTCTGCGCGGAGCCGATTCTGAACGGATGATGCCGCTCGCGAAGACCGCCACGGCCTGCCAGTTGATCCTGCTTCTTGCCATGGCCTCCGAAGCGACGGCGCAGACGGCAGCCGCCCCGCCGACGCCCGACCCGCACACCGCCCAACCCGAGCGGCCCACCGTGGCCACGCACGCCGGCACGGTGGCGCCGGGGTGGCTCGAGATCGAAACTGGCGGGGAGTTCGACCGGTACGCCGATCGGTCGCGCGGCGGATCGGTCCCCACGCTGTTCAAGATCGGCCTCGCGCCGCGTCTGCAGCTGAGCGTTCAGACGCCCGTCATCCGCGTGGCCGGCACCAACAACACGGGATTCGGCGACGCCTCCATGGGCCTCAAGTGGCGCATCCGCGAGGACGCGCCCGTCCTCGGCGACGTCGCGGTGCTGCCCGCGATCAAGTTCCCGACCGGTTCGACGGCGACCGGCGCGGGCACGGGCACCACGGACGTCAGCCTGCTGTTCATCTCGAGCCATCAGCTCGGCGCGGTCGCCATGGACCTGAACGCCGGCGTGACGCGACGCATCGGCGATGGGCAGAACGCGCCGCGCACGTCCACCGTGTGGACCGCGTCCTTCGGCGGGCCGCTCGCGGGCCGGCTGGGGTTCTCTGCGGAAATCTACGGCTATCCGGCCACGTCGGGCCCGGCCGGCGCGGATTCGATCATCGCGTTCCTCGCCGGCCCCACATGGACCGCGCGCGACTGGCTCGTGTTCGACGCCGGCATCATCGTCAAACTCACAGGCGAGCAGCCGCGCGCGATTTGTGCCGGCCTGACCTGGAACGTCGGCGGCTTCTCGAAATAGCGGCCGCGAAGTCTCCGGCGTTCTTCACCACTCGCTCAGGACGCGCCCGGCGTGGCCCGCGCACTCTCTGGGCATGCGTCCACTACCGTATCGCGACCCGTCGCCCTCCCCCACGCTGATGCGCCTGCTCGGGCCGGTCAATCGCCATCTGATCCTGCCGCGCATCCTGCGGGTGGCGCGGCTGGATCTTCCGGCCGCGGACCTGGCGCGGCTCCGCGCGGCGGTCAACCCGGACACCGCGGCGTTCATGGCGCCGGGCCACCCCGAGTTCATGACCGACTGGATGATCGACAAGGAGCTGTCGCGCCGGTCGGCGCCGCTCATGGCGAGTTGGGCCGCTCAGGAAATCGTCAACGCGTCGCCCCTGGCCCAGCGGTTCTGGCTGGCCAACGGTTTGATCGCGAACGCGCCCGGCGGCGGCGGCAAGGCGTACTCGATCCGCCACGTGCGCGAAGGTCATGGCGTGCTCCTGCACCCGGAGGGCGCGGTCAACTGGCAGGCGGAACGGATCGCGCCGCTTCATCCCGGCGCCATCGACATGGCCATGCACGTGGCAACGGCGTTCGCGGCGGAGCGCAACCCCCGACCGGTGTTCGTCGTGCCGATGGTGTGGCGGCTGACGTTCACGGCCGATGTCAGCCGGAACCTCGTTCGCGAAATGGAGCACATCGAGAGCGCGCGCGGGTTGACGGTGTGGCCATCGCGGCATCCGGCCGGGCGGCTCGCGTCGCTGCTGGCCGCACTCCTGATAGAGCGCGCGCGTCAGCTCGGCTTGCGCCAGCCCGACATCACCCGGGCGCCATCGGACGGCCGCTACTTCGACGCGCAGGAACGCCTGCACGCGGAGATCCGCGCGTATCTCGGCGACGCCTACGGGCCGCTCGGCGACGATCCACTGCAGGCGTTGCGCACGATCCAGCGCGGCATCCGGCGCCGCGCGCACACTGCGCCAGAACGCGCGCGACGCGACCGCGAGCTGCTGACCGAGCTCCATCGCCTCTCGCATCTCGACCCGGCGCTCTACGGCCGCGACACGCTGACGCAGGAACAGATCGCGGAAATCCTCAAGGCCACGCGCGCGTCGCTCGTCACCACCGGATTCTTCAACCGGCTCCACAACGTCATGCCGCGCGCCGTGGCGCCGCGCATCGCGCACATCCGCGTCGCCGAGCCGATGGACATCGCCGCCGCCGTGGCGGCCGGCGCCGGCGCGACGTCGCTGGTGGGTGCCCTCCGCCGCCGCCTGCAGGATGCGCAGGATGCGCTCGGCGCGGAGCTCGAACCGTCCGTTCGCCGCTATCGCCTGCAAAATCCGCTGGCGATCGAGGCGGAACGCGAGCGTCTCACGGTCGGGGCCTGAACGGCGCACACTTCTAATCCCGAAACCCACTTGACTTGCCGTGGTAGGCTGTCGCCGCTGCGAGCGAGGGCGGCGCGTGATACCACGGCAAGTCAAGTGGGTTTCTGAATAACCGAAGCCGCGGTATCGTATGGGCACTCTTCCGGAGGAAATGTGCCCATGAAACGTCTGATTGCCGCCGCATTCGTGATCGTCGCCGTGAGTCTGGTTCCCGACAGCCGCGCGCTCCGCGCCGCCGAGGACCCGCCGCAGGAACCCAAAGCCGCTGCGCCCGCCGCTGCGCCGGCGCCCGCGCCGAAAGAAGAATGGTCGGTCACCGACCACACCATCAAGATCGGGAGTCAGACCATTCCCTACAAAGCCTCGGCCGGCACGACGCTGCTCACCACGGACGCCGGCGAGCCCACCGGCCTGCTCTACTCGGTGGCCTACACGCGATCGGATGTGAAAGACCCGGGCACGCGCCCCATCGCGTTCCTCTACAACGGCGGTCCGGGCTCAGCCTCGATGTGGCTGCACATGGGCGCGTTCGGCCCAAAGCGCGTGCAGACGGTGAACGGCGAGTTCACGCCGCCGGCGCCGTACAAGCTCGTGGACAACGCCGAGTCGCTGCTCGACAAGACGGACCTGGTGTTCATCGACGCGATGGGCACCGGCTACAGCCGCGAGGCCGGCAAGGGCAAGGAAAAGGACTTCTTCGGCATCGATGAAGACGCCGCCTCCTTCGCGCAGTTCATCGTCACCTACCTCAGCCGCAACGATCGCTGGAACTCGCCGAAGTTCCTGATCGGCGAAAGCTACGGGACGTTCCGCTCGGCGGTGCTGGGCAACCTGCTGCAGCAGCGGTACAACGTGCACCTGAACGGCATCACCCTGATCTCGTCGGTGCTCGATCTGTCGACGATCACGTTCGCCGACGGCGACGATCGGGTCTACGAGTACTACCTGCCGAGCTACGCGGCCGTGGCGTGGTATTTCAAAGCGGTGCCGAACCGCCCGGCCACGGTCGACGCGTTCGTTGAGGAGGCGCGGCAGTACGCGGCCGGCGAGTATGCGGCGGCGCTGTTCAAGGGCGGCGCGATCACGGCGGCCGAGAAGGCGGCCGTCGCGAAGAAGCTCGCGTCGTTCACCGGCCTCAGCGAGGACTACCTGCTCAAGGCGAACCTGCGCGTCAAGCTCGGCCAGTTCAGCGCCGAACTGCAGCGCAGCCGCGGCCTGACGAGCGGCCGCATCGACGCGCGCTTCACCGGGCACACGTTCGACATGCTGACCGAGAACGCCGAGAGCGACCCGGAGGGCCCCGCGGTCGGCGGCGCCTTCACGGCGCTCATCAATATGTACAACCACGACGAGCTCAAGTTCGGGCGCGACAAGCAGTACCGCAACACGCGGCTGGGCGGCGGCTGGAACTGGGCGCGCCAGGGCCGAGGCGGCTTCGGATTTCCGCCCGCGCCGAACGTGCAGGGCGATCTGGCGCAGGCCATGATCACCAACCCCAAACTGCTCGTGGAAATTGAAAACGGCTACTTCGACATGGCCACGCCGTTCTTCCCCACGGAATTCACCGCGCGGCACCTGGGGATTCCGGCGGACCTGCAGAAGAACATCACGCTCAAGTACTACATGGCGGGCCACATGATGTATCTGCAGGACTCGGACCGCGTGAAGCTGCACGAGAACATTGCCGCGTTCATTGACCGCGCGATGAAACAGTAGCGCGCCGATGAAAGTCGGACTCGTCATGCCCACGCCGTTCGCCGCCGGCACCGTGCCGGCCGGCGGCGAACGGTACGCGTTCGAGCTGGCGCGGGCGCTGGCATCAAAGACCGACACCACGCTGCTGACGTTCCGGCGGGAACCGGGCACCGAGACCGTCGGGCCGTTGACGATCAGATACTGTCGCGCCAGATTCTCGGCTGGCGGCGGCGTCAATCCGATCTCGCTGGCGCATCTCGGCACGCTTGCCCGCTCGGACGTGATCCACTGCCTCCAGCCGCGCACGTTCGTCACCGACGCGGCGCTGCTGTTCGGCTACTGGCGCGGCATCCGGACGTTCCTCACCGATCTGGCCGGCGGCGCTCCGCTCACGTTCTCCCGCTTCATCCCGATGCGCAACCTGATGACGGGCTTCCTCCCGATCTCCGAGTTCAACCGGCGCCGGAATCCCTGGATCACCCGGCCCGCCACGGTGATCTTCGGCGGCGTCGACACCGACACGTTTTCACCGGACGCCACCGTGCCGCGCGAGCGGGACTTGTTTGTGTACGTCGGCCGGATCTTTCCGGGCAAGGGACTGCACGTCCTGATCGAGGCGCTGCCGGCAGGCGCGCGCCTCGCCGTGATCGGCGCGGGCGCGGACGCGGCGTACGGCCGCAGGCTCGAAGCCCTGGCACGGGGCAAGCGCGTCGAGTTTCTGGGCCCGTTGCCCGACGCGGAGGTCATCGCCACCTATCGGCGGGCGCTGGCCGTGGTGCTGCCCTCGCTGGTCGACACGGGCTTCACGTCATCGATGGAAGCCCTGGCGTGCGGCACGCCGGTGATCGGCACGGCGCTCGGCTCGCTGCCCGAGGTCGTGCGCGACGGCGACACGGGCACGCTCGTGGCGCCCGACGATCCGGCCGCGCTCCGTAGGTGCCTCGAGCACGCGTTGGCCGATCCGGATCGCTACTTCCGGATGGCGGCGGCCTGCCGCAGCGACGTGCTGACGCGCTTCACGTGGGATCGCGTGGCCGATCGATGTCTCGCGGCCTATCGCACGGAGAAGTGCACGGCGGGCTGAAGCCCACGATGTTACCGTATTCCTTGGTGACGACTCGGACCACTTCACGCGGGCTGCGCGCGGCCGCGGGGCTGCTGGCCCTGCTGTGGCTGCCCGGACTGCACGCGCAGCCCCATTGGACCTACGCGGCCGGCGAACGTTTCGAGGTCTACACGACCGGCGGTGATCAGACGGCGCGGCGGGCGATCGCGATCTTCGACCGGGCGCACGCGATGCTCGAACGCGTCCTCCACCTCCCGCCCCCGGACGGACCACCGACCCGCCTTATCGTGTTCAGCCGCGCGAAGGAGTTCGCGCCGTACG
The DNA here is from genome assembly GCA_021824055.1 of Acidobacteriota bacterium. Taxonomy (GTDB): domain Bacteria; phylum Acidobacteriota; class Vicinamibacteria; order Vicinamibacterales; family SCN-69-37; genus SCUN01. Next base: position 10,226 of record JAKALV010000047.1, on the reverse strand, counting down.
CCACGAACTCGTCGGTCCGGGCGTTCTACCAGTCCAGTCCGGACACCGACTTCATCGTCCTGTCCTCGCTCAACGGCGACGTGTTTCCCGCGGCCATACATGAATTCTCACACCTGGTGTTCCGCCGGTCAGGTAGCCGCTATCCTCTATGGCTTGACGAGGGGCTCGCGGAGTATTTTTCGACGCTGACGGTCGAAGGCGCGAAGCTGGAACTTGGCCGTGCGCCACGCGAACGCGTGCAGGCCATCGGGTTCGGCGTGCGGCTGATGCCGCTCGAGCGGCTGTTTGCGATCACCAGGGACTCGGCGGAATACAACACGCCATCACGCGCCGAGCTGTTCTACGCGGAGAGCTGGGCCTTCACGCATATGCTCGTCACCGACGACCGCTACCGGGACCGCAGCGCCGACGTGCTCGCCAGGCTCGCGGCGAACGGACCGACGTCGCTCGCGTTGACGACGGTCTACGGCAGACCGGTGAAGGACATCGCCAGGGACTTCGGCCACTACGTGTTGCGCGGGCACTATCGAACGTCCACGCTCGGGGCCACGCTGCCGTCGGCGGCCGCGTCCACGACAGTTCGTCCGTCGAGCGACGTCGAGGCGGGCGTCGTCCTTGCCACGCTGCTCGCCGCAAATGCCAGCCGGCAACGCGACGCGCGCGCGGCATTCGAGACGCTCGAGCGGCAGGCCCCCAACGATCTGTTTCTCACCGAATCGCTCGCCCTGTTCCACGTGCGAGGCGGACGCATGGACGAGGCCCGTCCGTACCTGCAGCGGGCGATCGCGCTCGGCACAACGTGGGCGCGCATCTACGCCTACTATGCGGATATCTTGCGGGTCGACGCCGGCGCCGCCGACACCGCCCATCGCGAAGTGGAGACGCTCCTCGACAAGGCCGTCTCGCTCGCCCCCAACGATGTCGAAGTGCGGATCCTGCTGGCTCGCTCGCTGATCCAGCGCCGGCGTGGCGCCGAGGCCCTGGCCGTCCTGACGGCGGTCACGCGTGTGCCGGTCGAGTACGAAACCATGTTCGCGGACGTCCTGGCGGTCGCCAGGCAGCACGCGCGCGAACGCGTGGTGGACGGACGGCTCACCAACATCGTGTGCGACGCTACGGGTCGCATCTTCGAGGTGGCGACGGCCACCGGCCCCAAGCGGCTGGTCGACGCCGGGCGCACGCCCGAAGCGGCCGCGCTCGCGCCCGCGCTCAGTTGCGGAGCGCAGGACCGCCCCGTGCGCGTCGGCTACGACGAGAACCCGGACGCCGCCATGCGCGTGGATGGCACGGTGACGTTTGTCACGATCCGATAGGCAGACCACGGCCGGTTCCCCTGCCGGTCGCACAAGCGGCGTCAGTTCGGTTAGAGTGAGCCCAATGGAGAAACAGGAGCTGCTTCACCCAAGCTGCAATATCCTGACGCTGACCGACGGTCGCGGGGGCATCTTTACCTGGCTGCCCCAGGATCCATTGGTGGAATTCAATCTCCTGTACTTCCAGCCGGGCAAGACCCGCGGCAACCACTTCCATCCCGAGTTCCACGAGTACTTCCTCATCGTCCAGGGCGAAGGCGTCATGGTCAGCCGCGACGCGGACGCCGAGAACGGCCAGCGCCTGTTCCACATGAGCAAGGGGATGTGCGTCCGGACGCCCAAGGGCGTCTCGCACGCGTTCTACGCCATCACGCCGGTGACGGCCGTGGCCCTGCTGAGCAAGCGATGGGACGATTGCCAACCGCCGATCGTTCGCGAAGACATGCTCAACGCGGTGCCGTAGCATGCCGCGCCGGATCGCGGTCGTCGGCGCCGGCGGCTTCTTCGGCCGCGCGCTGTGCGCGGCCCTCGCGTCGGCCGATGAACATGTCACGGCGGTCACGCGCGAGACCTTCACGGAGCACCAGCGTCAGGCCTACGACATCGTGATCAACACCGCCACGCCGTCGCGGCGCTATTGGGCCAGGCAACACCCGGCGCAGGATTTCACCGAGACGGTGCAAAAGACGGCCGACCTGCTGTACGGCTGGCGGTTCGCGCGGTTCATCCAGATCAGCAGCGTGTCGGCCCGGTGCGAACGCGCGAGCGTGTACGGCCGGCACAAGGCCGCGGCGGAAGCGTTGTGCGACCGCGATGATTGCCTGATCGTCCGGCTGACCGCGCTCTACGGCCCCGGCATGAACAAGGGGGCGCTCATCGACATCGCCGCCGATCGTCCGGTGTATGTCGCCGGCGACAGCCGATACGCCTTCACGCCGGTCGCCTTCGCGGCCGGGTGGGTGGCCGCGCACCTCGATCATCAGGGATTGATCGAAGTCGGCGCGCGCAATACCATCAGTCTTCGCGACGTGGCCGACCACATGGGGAAGACGATCCAGTTCTCCGGCCCGACGGAGTTGCAGGAAGTCCAACAGCCATTGCCGTCGTTTCCTGATGCGCGGGAGGCGCTGACGTTTGTCGATCGCCTTCGCTGAAATTCCCGGCTGCCGTGTCTGCGGCAAGACCACCCTGGTCCCGTGCGTGGACATCGGCCGCCAGTACCTGGCGTCGATCTTCCCGACCGATCTCTCGTACCGTTCCACGCTGCACCCTTACCCGCTGGAGCTCGTGCTCTGCGCGGGCCCGGGCGCCTGCGGCCTGCTGCAGCTCCGCTACGAATTCGATCTGAGCGGGATGTACGAGGCGTATCCGTACCAGAGTTCGACAAACCCGTCGATGCGGCCCGTCCTCGAGGACGTGGCGGCCGCCGGGCGCGGCGCCGTGGATCTGAAGCCGGGCGATGTGGTGCTGGACATCGGCTGCAACGACGCGACGATGCTGTCCATGCTGGCGGATCGGGGCCTCACGCTCTGCGGCATCGACGCGGCGCAGAACATCGAGCCGGTGTTCGACGATCCGTCGCTGCACCTGTCGCGGGGCCTGTTCACTGCGGCGCGGTTCGACAGCCTCGGCGTGGCCCGGGCCCGACTGATCTTCAGCATCGCGATGTTCTACCACCTCGGAAAGCCCGTCGAGTTCTCCGCCGACGTGGCCGCCTGCCTCGCGCCGGACGGCGTGTGGATCGTCCAGATGGCGTACCTGCCGACGATGCTCGAAGCGAACATGTACGACAACATCGTGCACGAACACGCCGGCTACTACACCGTCCATTCGCTCCAGGCCGTGATGCAGCGCGCCGGCCTCGAGCTGTACGACGTGGAACTCAACGACGTCTACGGAGGCAGCTACCGCGCGTTCATCCAGCACGCCGGCGGGCCGCGGGCGCACACGTCGCGGCTGGCCACAGTGCTCGCCGGCGAACAGCGCGCCGCGCTGGACCGGCCGGAAACGTATCAGGCGTTTGCCGCGCGCGTGGCCGCCACGCGCGATGATCTTCGGCAACTGCTCGACCGCCTGAAGACGAGCGGCGCGGTGACGTGGATCTACGGCGCGTCAACCAAGGGCGGCACGATCGCTCAGTACTGCGGCATCACGAGCGATGACATTCCGTTCGCCGCCGACACCAATCCGTTCAAGTGGGGCAAGTACCTGATCGGCGCCGACATCCCGATCGTGACCGAGGCCGCGCTGCGCGCCGCGCGGCCCGACTATCTGCTCGCGCTGCCGTACAGCTTCATCGACGGGTTTCTCGCGCGCGAAGCCGCGCTCGTCGCGTCGGGATCACGCTTCATTCTTCCGCTGCCGAACGTCTCGATCCGGCCGTAGCCCGCCCCATGAGAGTCGCGCTCGTCATGCCGACCGGTGTCAGCCCGGATCGCCCGCTCGCCGGCGGGGAACGCTATGCGCTGGAGCTGGCGCGCGCGCTGGCGGACAAAACGGAGACGCGCCTGCTGACGTTCGGGCCCGAGCCGCAGGTGGTCGCGTACGGCCCGCTCATGATTCACACCTGCCGGGCCCGGATCACCCTTGGCGGCGGCCTCAACCCCGTGACTCTCTCGCATCTTCGCCGGCTGGCCTGGGCCGACATCATCCATTGCCTGCAGCCGCGCACGATCGTCACCGACGCCGCCATGCTGGCGGGCCGCGCGCTCGGCAAGAAGACCTTTCTCACCGACCTGTCGGGCGGCCAGGCCAGAACGCTGTCCCGGCTGATCCCGCTGCGCAACATGATGACCGGGTTCCTCCCGATCTCCGAGTTCAACCGACGCCAGAATCCCTGGATCACCCGGCCGGCCACCGTGATCTTCGGCGGCGTGGACGCCGTGAAGTTCGCCCCGGACCCGGCCACCATCAAGCGGCGGAACCTGTTCGTGTACGTCGGCCGCCTCTTTCCCGAAAAGGGATTGCACCTGTTGATTCAGGCCCTGCCCGCCGGCGCGCGCCTCGAGGTGATCGGCTCCGGAACCGATCCGGCCTACCGGCGCACGCTCGAGGACCTCGCGCGCGGAAAGGATGTTGTGTTTCTCGGCGGCCAGCCGGATGACGTCGTCATCACCCGTTACCGCGAAGCGCTGGCGGTGGTGTTGCCGTCCATGATCGACACCGGCTTCACGTCGTCCATGGAAGCGATGGCGTGCGGCACGCCGGTGATCGGCGCGGCGCTCGGCTCGCTGCCGGAAGTGGTCAGGGACGGACAGACCGGCGCGCTCGTCCCGGCCGGCGATGTCGCGGCGCTGGCCGCGTGCCTCGAGGGCGCGATCGCGGATCCGGCCCGCTTTCTCGCGATGGCCGGCGCGTGCCGGGAGGACGTGCTGGCGCGCTTCCGTTGGGCCGCCGTGGCGGATCGATGTATCTCTGCGTACACGCGCTGAGCGCATTTCACACTGCGGCAGCCGCCAGTCCAAGGTTCAGAGTTCAACGTCCAAGGTCACTTGTTGTCCGCAGGTCCTGCGGGTCCTGCGTCCGATGTGCACGTGCACGTGAACCGAGGCCCCCCGGGGACCGACAGGACCCGAGGACAGACGAGTGACGTTGGACCCTGGACCTTGAACGGTGGACGACACGACACCGAACTGAATACTGCGCCAGCACTCCCGCGGGTCCGCGCTACCCGTCCCGGCGTGCGATGGGCAATGAAGACCCGCGCCGCGCGATTCGTCGTCCACAAAAGGCGCGTGAAATTGGCCGCGCGCGCGGCCTCGCTCTTGCAGTTCCTCGCCTCCGCACAGGGTGCGTCACCACATCCCGTGATGCACGGCCCTGCGAACGCACTCTCCACACAATTCCGGAGGTCACACATGAAACGTTGGATCACCATGGCCGCGGCCCTGTCATTGGCATTCGCGGTATTCGATCGCGTGATGGCGCGCGCACCTCAGCAGCGCGGCGATGAGGTGCAGGTCGTGCCGACCGGCCAGCGGGCCGGCGCCGTGCCCGGTCGAAAGGGCGCCACGTACTACGCGCTCGAAGGTCAGTCGCGCCGCGTCACGACGACGTTCGCGGACGGCACGACGGCGGCGGCCGGGCGGACGGTCGACGGAAACTTCACCAGCACGTTGCGCGACGCCACCGGCAACGAAATCAATCGCGTCCACGTGGCCCGCGGCGAGGGGGCGAACGATACCGTGCAGTACCTGCGGCCGTTCGCGGATCCCGTGCAGGCGCTGATCGATGCGAACGTGCGGCCCACGCTCGACTGGTCGAACCGGCAGAGCCACCGGCTGCACCGCGACAAGGTCACGTCAGGCGCGGGCCTGCGGTGGAAGGACGGCCTCATGCGCCCGGACCGTGCCGAACCTGACGGCGACGAGTTGACCACGGTCCGGTCCATCGAGACGCTCTGGCCGAACGGATTATCGGCCACCACGCGCCGGGTGCCGTCCAAGGCCGGCGACATGTTCGACGGCAAGCCGGTTCGCGGCGATGTGCTCGTGACGACGCTCTTTCGCGACGGCGTGGCGATCGGCACGGCGAACTACTTCACGTTCGAGCGCATTTTCGCGTGGAAGATTCCCGGCGTGACCGAGGGCCTGATCGCCAACGAGCACCTCAAGGGCCGATTCGGCGGCTGGATGTTCCGACCCGACATGGTGTGGATGAACCTGCAGACGCTGGCCATGTTCCAGTGGAAGACTGCGATCAACGACGGGCGGTCCGCGGCGCCGGCGCCGAAGCCGGGCGTGCTCCAGCGGATTGCGGGATTTTTCGCCCCCGCCGTGCGGGCCAATGAGGAAGGGTGCGACGGCCTGCACTGGCTGGACGGCACAAATTTCCGCTACTGCTGCGACATCCACGACTATTGTTACGAGAAGAACGGTTGCAGTGCGTCGACGTGGTGGAAGGTCTGGACGAGTTGGACGTGCGATCAGTGCAACATGCAAGCGGTGTGGTGCTTCGCCGGAGGAGGAACGGGCCACGGCCCGCTGTTGATATGAGCGTATTACGATGGCGAGCGATTCTGTATGGCGCGGCGGCGTTTCTGATCGCGCACACGATCGAACGGTTCCTGTGGGCGCGATTCTTCTCGGCGGGCAATGCGGCGCTGCCGGCGTGGTTTCTGAACTCCGGACGCGCGGTGTTGTTCACGGCGATCTGCCTCGCGATCGCCGGCCTGGTCGTCGGCGCCATGGCGCGTGATCGCCGCGAGCTCCTCGCCGGCGCCGCGAACGTCGCGGGCGGCGGCATCGTCGCGATGATCGTCGCGCTGTTCACCGGCGGACCGGGCACCATCTTTCCGCTCGTGATCATCGCCGGCGGAGCGCTTGTCATCGCGGGCTCGTTCGCGGGCGCATTGGCGACGTTGGCCGTGTCGGCCAGACGCTAGCGAACGCGCCGGCATCATTTCTGGGACCCATCGAACGCAGACGGGTCGGTCTGCGCTCGATGGTCAACGGGTTTATTGCGGGCCCGACTTCCGGGCGAGATCCGCGCGCGCTTCCGATTCCGCGCGTGCGGCTTCAAGCGTGGCGTTCACGCTGTACTTGGACGACATGCTGATGGCCCGCGCCAGCGTCATCCGCCTGGTCACCACGATGTGCTTGAGCAGCGCAAACGGGATGCTCAGGTTTTTCGACGCGTAGGCCACCGCCATGAATTGCTGTGGCGTCTGGAATCCGCGAATCGCCAGGTTCACGTCGGTTCCCGGCGCGAGGATCGGCCTGGCCTTCTCGGCCAAGGTCGGGCTGGCGGATGTCATCAATACCGCCCGGCTCACGATCGGATGGGCCTGGGGCGCTTCAGGTTGCGCGACCACCGCCGGTGCAGGCGGAGGCGGCGGCGCCGGCACTTCGCGGTTGCAGCCCGCGAGCACGACCGCACCAGTCAACGCTCCCGCCACCACGAAGCCTTTGGCGAACAGTCTTGTATTCATGTTGAACCTCCGACCATGGAGAGTGCGACATCCGTGCCAAGTCAGTTCCGGGGCGAAACGCCGGCGACGGCGCAGGGTTACGACATTCTTACCGGATCATTCTTCCGGGTTTCACTGAAGGGGACTCGCTGAACGGAGGAATGGGCGAATCGGAGCAGGTCCCCTGGGATTTATGCGGCGATCACCGCGGATTCCTCAGCGCCGGACGACCCAGGCATGGTCGGCGAGCGGCGTTGGCTCAGTGCGTGCGCGCAACCGGCCGTGGCACATGGGCTGCAGGAAGGATCGTCGGCTCGGTTGCGCGGGCCGGGAGGCTCTCATGGCAGGCAGTCACCGATTCTCTCTGTGGGCGGCAATTCTCATCGCCGCGATGACGGTGCCGGTGCCTGCCGCGCGGTCGGCTGAGGTGATGACCTCGGTGCCAGCCAACGCCGTTCTTGCGGTGATGAACCTGGATCGTGACCAGGCAGTACCGGACGCGGCGTGCGTGGCCCGGTGCACGAGCGAATTCAACTTCTACAAGAACGCCGCCGACAGCGCGCTGGCGCGTGGCATCTACACATCCGGCATGTCGGGCAGCAACTGCACGGAGGAAAAGGGTCAGCCGCAGTGCACCATGACGTGGCGCACCTGCGACAACGCCTGCCGACCCAACGACGCGGCATGTCGCGCCGCCTGTAATGCGACGTTTCAGAACTGCTGCCACGACAACAAGCTGGCTCGGCTCGCCGCGGATCGAGCGCAATGCGTGGCGCAGTGTCCGGGGACACAAGCGCCGACCACAACCGGCACGGGCGGCGGCACTGGGCAGGGTGCAACGCTCAACAAGAAGGCGGAATTCGAGAAGATGCGCAACTACGCCACCGCGATGCTCGAGGCGATGGGACCGGGCCTCGAGCAATTGGATCTCGAGCCCTTCAACAACCTGCGCCGGATGCTGGCATTTGCTCAGGTCTCGGCGACGCTGGCCGAGCACAACGGGCGGTTTGCGATGGTGTCGGGCGGTCAAGGGCGAATCTGGATCATTGGCGCCGACGGCAATCAGAAGCTGCTCGACGCGAAGACAGCCGCGCTCCTCAGGAAGCCGGCCTACTCCGATGCCGAGGCCGAAGCCAATCACGCCGCCGCCAAAGCGGGTCTCATGGCCTCGGGCCTGTCCGAGACGGACGTGCTCGATCTGTTCAACAACATCGCCGGCTACGACATCGGCGCCCTGAGCGACAGGAAGTTCAGTACCGGCGGGTTTGCGCCGGGCGAGGTCTGGTACTTCCCGAAGGACGGCAATTGGTCCAAGGAGGCCACGGCCAACAAGGTGGTTGCCAGTTCCGAACACTCCTCCGTTCGAGGCACGATCAACGGCGGCGGCGACTTCATTTGAGCAGCCGCTCCGCAACACTGAGGTGACCACATGACAGACCGTCGGCCGTTCCTCCTCCTCGCGGCGATGTTCGCAGTCGTCGCGTTCGTTCCCACTCGAGCCGATCACACGCCGGACTTCATGACGCCGGTCCCGGTCGAGACCGTGCTCGCCGCCATGCCGCAGGGCGTGCCCGATGCGACCTGCGTCGCCCGGTGCGCCACGTCCCGTGATCGAGGAATCGCGGCGGCTGACAAGCTCCTGAGGGAACGCGGTTATTTTTCGGTCTTCTCGAGCAATTGCACCGAAGCGACGGGACAGCCGCGGTGCGCGTCTCTGCGACAGGCCTGCCGTGAGGCCTGCGCGCCAAAGTACGACAACGCCTGCACGGCGGCGTGCGAGACGCCGTTTCAGACCTGCTGCCATTCCAACGACGTCGCATGGGAGGGCACCAACTACGACGCGTGCGTGGTGAAGTGCCCCGCGAGCAAGGTGGCGCCTCCGCCACCACCACCGCCACCACCTCCGCCGCCGCCACCAGGAGGCGACCAGAGCACGGGCGCGACAACGAAGCAGAAGTCGCAGTGGACCTCCCTGGTCAGCGCCGCGAACGCGGCGCTCGACACCGTTGGCCTGGACAAGATTCCCGCCGAGCGCGTTGACGACATGCTGCGATCACTGGCGTTCCTCCAGGCCCGCGCCTCGATGGCGGTGCATGGATCGAAGTACACGGTTGTGTCTGGCGGGGCCGGTCGTATCTGGCTTCTGACGAGCGACGGCAAGCAGGTTCTGCTCAACAACGACCAGAGCGACATGGTGCGTGGGCCGAAGACCGGCATGTGGACCGGTCCCGGATACGAGAAGACCCTGCAGGACATGACGACGCTCACGGGCCTGACCATGGATGAGGCCAAGGACTGCATCAACCAGGTCCGGCTCGCCAATCAGAAGCGGCAGTTCGCCGCAGGAGAAATGCTGGAGTTTCCTCCCTGGCAGGGCTGGCCGCAGGGCGCCCTCGCCAGTTCCGAGCACGGCTCGATCCGCGGCACGATCAACGGCGGCGGCGACTTCATCTGAGCGCGATGGGGCACTGCCCCATTGCCTCATTGCCCCATTGCCCCATTGCCCCACTAAGTCAGTAAGTCTGTAACAAGGGTCACGGCGTTGTAGTATCCCCTCCAGATTTCCTGGAGGAGATTGCCCGTGCGCCTACATGCTCTGAAGTTCCGCGCTACCCGAATCGTTCCTGTTGTCTTCGCCCTGGCCCTTGCCTTCTTCGCCGCCTATGCCACGCCCGCCGCCCAGCAGGCCCCGGCCGCGGGCGCGAAGAAGGCGATGACCATCGATGACTACGCCAAATGGAAGAGCATCTCCGGCCAGGAGATTTCCGGCGACGGCAAGTGGGTCGCGTACGTGCTGCAATCAACCAACGTCCCCGCCACGCAGACGAAACCGGTGCTGCACATCCAGAATCTGGCGAGCGGCCAGGAAGTGACCGTGGCCGATGCCACCGGCAACGCGTTCTCGTCCGACTCGAAGTGGATCGCCTACACGGTTGAACCCGCCGGTGCGGGTCGCGGTGGCCGCGGTGGACGCGGCGCCGCCGCCACGCCGCCCGAGGATGCGC
>JAKALV010000340.1 GCA_021824055.1 Acidobacteriota bacterium | reverse complement strand
GCTTGACGGGCCGTGGTAGCCAAACCACGGACGGTCAAGCCGTTTCGTTGAAGGGAAGAGGGCCAGCTCCCGGAGGCACATCGCGACGTCAACTCAGGCGCGGAGCGACAGCGGACAACAAGCCCTGGACCCTGGACTCTGGACTCTGGACTCTGGACTCTGGACTCTGGACTCTGGACTAACAGATTCTGGGCAGCTGCTCCCCGCTGAGCATGTCCACGATTCTTGTCGCGCCGATCCTGCTCCGCATCGTCACCAATCCCTTTGGTGATGTGGCAACGGTGCCGATGGGCGTCGCTCCCCCGCTCACGCCGTGCGCCTGCATGATGCGCAGCGCCGTGTCGGCGTCGCGCTCGGGCACGATCGCGATGAAGCGGCCTTCGTTGGCGACGTAGATCGGATCGAAGCCGAGGATCTCGCAGGCGCCGCGCACGTCCTCACGGACCGGGATCGCCGCTTCTTCCAGGCGAATCGACAACCCCGCCGCCTGAGCGATTTCCACAACGGCGCTCGCGAGACCGCCGCGCGTGAGATCGCGCAGACAATGCACCTCGACGCCTGCCTCGAGCATCGCCAGCACGGGCGCGGCGACCGGCGCGCAGTCGCTTTCGATCTTCGACTCGAATTCCAGCCCTTCGCGCACGGCCATGATCGCCATGCCATGGCGCGCCACGTCTCCGGACAACAGCACCACGTCGCCCTCGCGCACGCTCATCGGCGCCACGACGAGGTCGTGGTCGATGACGCCGACGCCGGCGGTCGTGACGTAGAGACCATCGCCCTTGCCGCGATCAACGACCTTCGTGTCGCCGGTGACGAGCGCCACGCCGGCCGCATCCGCCGCGGCCTTCATCGACGCCGCCACGCGGACCACGACGTCCATGTCCAGACCTTCTTCAAGAATGAAGGCCACGCTCAGGAACCTCGGCCGGGCGCCGCACATCGCCAGATCGTTCACCGTGCCGTTGACCGCCAGCGTGCCGATGTCGCCGCCGGGAAAGAAGATCGGCCGGACCACATACGAGTCGGTGGAGAACGCAAGCCGCAGGGCGCCGAACTCGAGCCGCGCGCCGTCATGACGCGCGCCGAGCGCGGGATTCGCGAAGGCCGGCAGGAACACGTCCTCAACGAGTTGCTGGCTCAGCCGGCCGCCGCCGCCGTGCGCCATCTGCACGGTCGGATACTTGTGCAGCGGCACGGGACACGCGAGGCCCGTGAGATCAGCGGCCATGGCCTTGCACCTCGCCCTGAGGATCGAACGCCACACGCCGATAGCGGTAGTAGGCCGCGCACGCGCCTTCGGACGACACCATCGTGGCGCCGAGCGGATGTTCCGGCGTGCAGACGCCGGCGAAGGCCGGACACTCGTTGGGCTTCTTCAGCCCCTGCATGATCAGTCCGCTGATGCATTCCTTCGGCTCGTCGAGCACGCGATGGACGACGTCGAACTTCAGTTCGGCGTCGTACGCGTCGTACCGGGGCTGCAGGCCGAGGCCGCTCTGCGGGATCTCGCCGACGCCACGCCACTTGCGCGGCACCACGCGGAAGACCTCGTCCACCAGCTGCTGCGCGGGCTGGTTGCCGTGACGCCGCACCGCGCGCGCGTACTGGTTCTCCACTTCGTGGCGCCCTTCCTCGAGCTGCTTCACGCACATGAACACGCCCTGCAGGATGTCGAGCGGCTCGAAACCGGTGACGACGATCGGCACCTTGTACCTGGCGGCGATCGGCTCGTATTCCGTGAAGCCCATCACCGTGCACACGTGGCCGGCGGCCAGGAATCCCTGCACCCGGGTTTGCGCGGATGACAGGATCGCTTCCATCGCCGGCGGCACGAGCACGTGCGACACGAGCAGCGAGAAGTTCGTGATCCCCTTCTGCGCAGCCTGAAACACGGCCATCGCGTTCGCTGGCGCGGTGGTCTCGAATCCAACCGCAAAGAACACGACTTCGCGATCCGGATGCTTCTCGGCGATCGTCACCGCGTCGAGCGGCGAGTACACGATGCGCACGTCGCCCCCCGCGGACTTGACCGCAAGCAGATCGCGATCGCGGCCGGGCACCCGCAGCATGTCGCCGAACGAGCAGAAGATCACCTCGGGCCGCGCGGCAATCTCGATCGCCTTCTCGATCAGCTCCAGCGGCGTCACGCACACCGGACACCCCGGTCCGTGCACCAGCTCCACGCCCGGCGGCAGCAACTCGTCGACGCCGAACTTCACGATCGCGTGCGTCTGCCCGCCGCACACCTCCATCAGCGTCCAGTGCCGCGTCGTGATGCGCCGGAGCGCCCGCGCGTAGCCTTCCGCGCTCTCGCGATCGCGATACTCGTCGATGAACTTCACGGCTTCGGCTCCCCCTGATCGACGAGCTCCGCCAGATCGCCCATCTCCCGCAGATAGGAGAACACCTTGGCGGCCTCCTCCTCGTCAACGGTGGAGATGGCAAAGCCGACGTGCACGAGCACGAAGTCGCCGATCTTCGCGTCGGGCACGTAGCTCAGGTTCACGCGCTTGGTGACGCCGGAAAAATCCACGATGCCGGCGCGCAGGATGGGGTCATCGCCCTCGATCGTGACGATCCGTCCGGGAACCGCTAGGCACATGTGGGTCGACGCTCCTCTATTTCGATTCGGGTGCGATGCTCTCGCATCGCGGCGGACAACTGTCCGAGCGCGATGCCGCCGTCGTTGGGGGGCACGCGCTGGTGCCAGTACGGCTGGAATCCGTTGGCCCGCAGGTGCCGATCGGCGCGCTCGCACAGGACCGCGTTCTGAAAACACCCTCCGGACAGCACCACGCGGGTGCGGCCGGCCGAGCGGGCCACGGCGGTGATGACATCCGCCATCGCGTTGTGAAATCGCGCCGCCATGACGCCCACCGGCGCCGCGACGGCGACGTCGTCGAGCAGCGCGTCAATTGTGGGCCGCCACTCAACAAGAATGGGCGGCGCCACAAACGTGCCGATGACGTCCGAGGAACCCGGGTTCCGCAGCTCGAACGGATACGCGTCCGTAATCGCGGTATCGACGGCCCACTCGAGCTCCATCGATGCCTGCCCTTCAAAGGTCATCACCTGCCGGATTCCGGCAATCGACGCCACGGCATCGAACAGGCGACCGGCGCTTGACGTCACGGGGGCGTTGACGCCGACGGTCAACGCGCGGCACAGCAGCTCGCGCTCATGTTCTGACAGGTGATCGAGCGGCGGCAGGCCGGCCTCGAGCACGCGGCCGCCGAACAGCGCGAACAACAGGCCCATGGCCGATCGGCGCGGCTCGCGCACGGCGCGCTCGCCACCCGGCAGCCGGAACGGCCGCAGGCAGGCCCACCGTTCCCACCCGTCGTCATCCACGAGCAGGAACTCCCCGCCCCAGATCGTGCCGTCGGTACCGAGGCCGGTGCCGTCCCACGAGATGCCGAGGAACGGCCCCGCCACGCCGTTTTCCGCGGCGGCCGAGAGCACGTGGGCGAAGTGATGCTGGACGCGCGTGACGGGAATACGAAGCGACGTCGCATGCCGCGTG
>JAKALV010000339.1 GCA_021824055.1 Acidobacteriota bacterium | reverse complement strand
CCGATCTTCTGGCGGACCGCCTGGCCACGGCCGGCCAGCGCACGGCCGGCGCCACCGTGTTTGCGTATCACGTCAAGGATCCGGAGCGGTACGGCGTAGTGGAGTTCGACGCGCACGGCCGCGCGATGTCGATCGAGGAAAAGCCGAAGCAGCCCAGGTCGAACTTTGCCGTGACGGGCCTGTACTTCTACGACGGCCGCGCGGCGGAATTCGCCGCGGGCCTGACGCCGTCGACGCGCGGCGAACTCGAGATCACCGATCTCAACCGCCGCTATCTCGATCGCGGCGAACTGCAGGTGGAAGTGATGGGACGCGGCTATGCGTGGCTCGACACCGGCACCCACGCGTCGCTGCTCGAAGCCAGCCAGTTCATCGAGACGATCGAACGCCGGCAAGGTTTGAAGATTGCGTGTCCGGAGGAAATTGCCTATCGCAGCGGCTTCATCGACGCCGCGCAACTGCGCACGCTCGCCGAAGCGTTCAAGGGCGGGGAATACGGGGAATACCTGCAAGGGCTGTTGGAGTAGAGCACCCAGAAGGTGCCAGGGTGTCAGGGTGCCAGGGTGTCAGGGTGCTGGTGTCAGGGTGCTGGTGCCAGGGTGCTGGTGTCAGGGTGCTGGTGTCAGGGTGCCAGGGTGCCAGGGTGCTGGTGCCAGGGTGCTGGTGCCAAGGTGCTGGTGCCAAGGTGCGACCGTGTCATGGTGCAGAGCACCCGGCACCGCGCACCTTGGTGCCCGCACCTTGACACCCTGACACCCTGGAACCCTGACACCTTTACTCCGGCAACTTTTCTCCCGCTCTGATGGCGACCATGAGCCGGTTTTCTCTCGGCGGCACCGGACACTCGTAGCTCGGATTGAAGAGGCAGTACGGGTGGTACGCGCGGTTGAAGTCGAGGTCGTAGAGACCGGTCGGCGTACGCGTGAGCTCGAGATAACGGCCGCCGCCGTACGTTTCCTTGTTGCTCGTGGCGTCGGTAAACGGGACGAACAACCGATTCATGTCCGGCGCGTCCACTTCCACAAACGCGGTGAGCGTCAGTTCGCCGTCAGTGATCGACGGCAGTGAAAAATGCAGCACGCCGATCCGGCGCACCATGCGCTTGTCGGCCGTGTGGCTCTGCGGCAGTTCGAGCACCGTGTCGCGATCAACCGTGTTGATCTCAAGCCGCGCCGGCACCTGATAGGCCGGATTGATGGGGAAGTAGGACAAGCCCGTGAACGTCGCGCGCTTCTCCGGCGGCAACGGACCGTCACTGCTCCGGAAGAACGCGTCGGTCTCCGCGCGGTCCTTTTGAATCCTGGCCAGATACGGCCCGTCATCCGGCGGCGGCGGACCGGAGGTGCAGGACGCAAGCGCCCATAGCAGCAACAGGGCAGACAGACGGGCGCGACGCATGAGAAACATTCTCTATCAAAAGCCCTCAACATGGGGGGCCATGGGGAACTATAGGGAAGATCAACCCCCCACAGCTTTCAAAGAGCTCTTTGAAAAACTATTGGGGTCTTGGTTTTCCCCATGGTTCCCCATGGCCCCCCATGTTGAGGGCCTTTGGCTTTCTGCCTAGAACGCGTAGCCCTTCTTCTCGAACGCGGCGTCGCTGAGCGTTCTTCGCGCGGCGACGGTGTTCACGCTGGGCGTCTTCAACAGCCGCCTCAGCGCGGCCTGCATCATCTTCAGCGTGTCGCCCGTGCAGATGGCCGAGAGGGCGGTCTTGGCGTTCGCCTCCACGCGCAGCGCCGCGTCGTGCACGATCAGCTCCGCCACGGTCTGATGCAGCCCGGTGCCGCCGAGCGCGGTCGCACGCAGGAGCGAGCTCTCCGCCGCGAACGCGTCCATGATGATGTCGGACGCGAGCATCAGCACCTCCTGCTCCTTTTCGATGTTCGCGCCGTAGGTCTGAAGCGCGAGCCCGAGAACCGCGATCGACACTTTCTTCATGCCGGCGACCGCATCCGGCACGCTCGCCCCGCTCGCGCCCGGTGCGGCGACGCCGAGCAGATCGCTCTGCAGCTTCTGCGCCGCCGCGATCAGCGGCAACCCGCCCTTCATCGCGCGCTTGATGAGCATGCCCGGCACGAGCAGCCGGTTGATCTCATTCGTGCCCTCGAAGATGCGGTTCACGCGCGCGTCGCGGTAGTGACCCTCCGCCGGGTAGTCGTGCACGAACCCGTTGCCGCCGTGAATCTGCACGTTCTCGTCGACGACGAAATCGGTGACCTCACTGCCGGCGATCTTCAGCAGCGACGCTTCGACCGCAAACTCCTCGAGCGCGGCGAGCGCCCTGGCAGCGTGCCCATCAGCACCACCTGCGCCACCCGCGCCACCTGCGCCACCTGCGCCACCCGCGCCACCTGCGTCGATCATCTGATCGATCAGGCCCGTCGTGCGGTACAGCATGCTCTCGAGCGCATACGTCTGCGACGTCATCTCGCCGATCTTGTGGCGGATGGCGCCGAACGTGGAGATCGTCTGGCCGAACTGCCGACGCGTCGACGCGTACTTCACCGACTCGGCAATCGCGGCCTTCGTGCCGCCCAGGCACATCGCGGCCAGCTTGAAGCGGCCGTAGTTGAGCACGTTGAACGCGATCTTGGCACCCTTGCCCACGTCGCCCAGCAGGTTGTCGGCCGGCACCTTCGCATCCTGCAGGATCACGGGCGTCGTCGACGACCCGTGCAGCCCCATCTTGTGCTCTTCCTTGCCCGTGCTCACGCCGGGGAACGCGCGCTCCACGATGAAGGCGGAGAAATGCTCGCCATCGACTTTGGCGAACACGATGTAGACGTCGGCGAATCCGCCGTTGGTGATCCACATTTTTTCGCCGTTGAGAATCCATGACCCGTCCGCGGCCTTCGTCGCTTTGGCGCGCGCGCCGAGCGCATCGGATCCGGACCCGGATTCGCTGAGGCAGTACGCGCCGGCCCATTCGCCCGACACGATCTTCGGCAGGTACTTCTTCTTCTGCGCGTCAGTGCCGAAGCACAGGATCGGGATGATCGTCAGGCCCGTCTGCGCGCCGAACGACGTGCTGAACGAGGCGCACTGGCCCATCGCTTCGCCGACGACGACCGCCGCGGCTTTGTCGAGGCCGACACCACCGTATTCCTCGGGCACGTCGCTGCCAAGCAGGCCGAGCTCGCCGCTGCGCGCGATCAGCTTCTTCGACAACGCCCAGTTCTTCTGCTCGAGCTCCGGCAGCGCGGGCACCACCTCGCCCCGGGCAAACTCGTCGGCGGTCTGGCGGAACATGCGGTGCTCATCGCTCAACCGCTCCGGGGTGAAAATGTCGGCGGGCTGCGTTTCCGTGACCAGCCAATCGCCGCCTTGACGCAACTTCTGTTCTGCATTCATGACGTGTCCTCAGGTTAGTTAGAGAGGCAAAGGGGCAAAGGGCCAAAGAGGCAATGGAGGTCAAGAGCTCACTGACAGTCTGTCTGTGAGCCGTTGCTCTTCATTGCCTCTTTGGCCCTTTGTCTCTTTGCCCCATTAATACCGTTCATACAGTCCCGCCGCTCCCATGCCG
>JAKALV010000338.1 GCA_021824055.1 Acidobacteriota bacterium | reverse complement strand
CGCGCAGGGGTACACCTACGTCAACATTGACGACGCATGGGAAGCGGGCTGGCGCACGGCGGCCAACAACCGCAATGACCCGGCCGCGGGGCGCGACGCGAACGGCGAGATCCTGACCAACCAGAAATTTCCCGACATGAAGGGGTTGGTCGACTACATCCATGCCAAGGGACTCAAAGCGGGCCTCTACTCGGGCCCGGGGACGACCACGTGCCAGGGGCTGGCCGCGAGCTGGCAACATGAAGCGCAGGACGCGCGCACCTGGGCCAAGTGGGGCTTCGACTACATCAAGTACGACTGGTGCGGCTATCCGGTCCGCGCGAACGCGCAGAGCCCGCTCGACGTGCTGCAGAAGCCGTACATCCTCATGCGCGGCGTCCTCGACACGCTGGATCGCGATTTCGTATTCAGCCTCTGTCAGTACGGCTGGGGCAAAGTGTGGGAGTGGGGCGACAGCGTCGGCGGCAATCTCTGGCGCGTCACGGGCGACATCACCGACACGTGGCCGAGCATGTCGAGCATTGGCTTTCAGCAGACCGGCCATGAGAAGTTCGCCGGTCCGGGCCACTGGAACGACACGGACATGCTCGTCGTGGGCAAGCTCGGATGGGGCCGCGCCGAGGGGCCGCGCCCGACGAACCTGACGCCCAACGAACAGCTCACGCACATTTCCCTGTGGGCGCTGCAGGCGGCGCCGCTCCTGATCGGCGCCGACATGGCGCAGATGGACGAGTGGACCGCGAACCTCCTCGGCAATCGCGAGATGCTCGCGGTCAACCAGGACGTGCTGGGCCGCGCGGCCGGCCGGATCGCCAGCCGCCAGAGCGACGAGGGCTGGACTGAGGTCTGGGCGCGGCCGCTCAGCGACGGGACGTTGGCGGTCGGTCTCTTCAACCGCGGCCCGGAGGCGACGCTGGTGACCGCGCCGTTCTCCGACCTGGGTCTGACCGGCACCCAGCCCGTGCGCGACATCTGGATGCACAACGCGCTGCCGGCCGCGAAGGACACGTTCACTGCGATGGTCCCGCGGCACGGTGTGGTGTTCGTGAAGATCGGCGCGCCGAAACAGTAGTGCCCACGGTCAACGACTCGTCGCTGATTTCGTTCGCCACCTGGCGCCGCGTGGTGCTGGGAGCCGGCGCCGGCGTGGTGTTCGGCGTGGTCCTGACCGGATTCCTGCTGTTGACCGGTGCGTTGCAGATGACATCCGGTAGCGTGCCCGCCTCCCGCGTACTGGCGGAATCGCTGACCGGGGCGTGCGCGCAGCTGGTGCCGTGGCTGCTGCTCTGGCTGATCGTGCTCCCGGCGCTGTTGCGCGTGCCGATCGGCCAGCCGTGGCTGGCCCTGGCGATCTATGTGGCGCTGGCTGTGTGGCTCGTGCCGCTGGCGATCGGCGTGACGGAATTGTCGCCGAGCCAGTTGGTGGCGATCGGCATCTTCGCGATGGTGAGCGGCCTGCCTGTAGTGCGCGCGGCCGACACGTGGCTGGTGGCGTCGTTCATCGCGGCCCTCCACATCATCACCGTCTCGATCGTTGGCTTGCCGTTCGGCGGCAGCGGCGGCTACGGCCTGTTCGACTCGACCCTGACGGGCGACGTGTTGCTGACGGGCGGCACGATGGGGCCGGTGTTCGGCTTGTTCGGCATGCTGGGGATGCTGTGGGTGGCCGGCTCGCTGCTGCAGCATCAGGCCGTGGTGTTTGCGGACGCGGCGCGAATGGCGCGGTCGCGCCGGGACGCGCTGATGGATTTCGGGATCGGCCTCGTGGTGTCGGCCGCCGGCGTGTCGCTGATGTTCATGGCCATGCTCGTCATGCGGCAGTCGCGCATCGCGGCCGTCGCGCCGTCGCTCGGCGCGCTGTCGGCCTCGCTCGGCACGATGCTGCCCGGCGCGATCGCCGGCGCGTTTCTGTACGGCTACGTGCTCGCCAGCGTCATCATGCTCGCGGTGCGCCGCGCGTGGATCGCGGCGATGGTGACGACGGCCGTCGCCGTCGGCGTGCATCTGATGGCGCCGGGCACGAACGCGCATACCGCGGCCGGCGCCGGCGCGGCCACGCTGGCCGGCGTCGCCGCCTTTCTTGCCACGGGCCGCCTGTGGATGCCGGTGGCGCTGGGCTACGGCTGGCTGCTCTTCGAAGGTCCGATCTTCGGTTTTGCCTCGGGCGGGCTGCCGGCGCATCAGTCGTGGTTCCGCCAGGAGACGTTGCAGTTCACGGCGTGGAGCGGCGGCATCATCGGACCCGACGCGAGCGTCGCCGGCATCATCGCGAAGTTGTTGATGACGGCCGCCGTGATCTGGCTCAGCGGACCAGGCACCTGGCGCCTGGGACGAAGGCGGACGAGGCACCAGGAACGAGGAACGAGGGACGTCGGATGAAGTACCGCACACTCGGCCGCACGGGCATGAATGTTTCGGCCGTCAGTTTCGGCGCGTGGGCGATCGGCGGATTCTGGGGCGCGGTCAGCGATGACGACTCGATCGGCGCGCTCCATGCGGCGATCGACGCCGGCGTCAACTTCATCGACACCGCGGATGTGTACGGCGACGGCCGCAGCGAGATGCTCGTCGCCCGGCTGAAGCAGGCGCGCCCCCGCGACACGATCTACGTGGCCACGAAGGCCGGCCGGAAACTGTCGGCGCAGACGCGCGCCGGATACACGCGCGCGAACCTCATCGGCTGGATCGACACGAGTCTGGCCAATCTCCGCACCGACGCGATCGATCTGCTGCAACTGCACTGTCCGCATCCCGACGTCTACGATGCGCCCGAGGTGTTCGGCATCCTCGACGACCTCGTGACGGCGGGGAAGTTGCGGCACTACGGCGTCAGCGTCGAGACGGTCGACGAAGCGATGGGCGCGATTCGCCATCCGAATGTGAAGACGGTGCAGATCATCTTCAACATGTTCCGCCACAAGCCGGCGGATGCGTTCTTCGCGGCCGCGACGGCCCGGCACGTGGGCATCCTCGCGCGCGTGCCCCTCGCGAGCGGATTGCTCACGGGTAAACTCACACGCGCGTCGACCTTTGCCGCGGATGATCACCGGCGGTTCAATCGTCACGGCGAGATGTTCGACCGAGGCGAGACGTTCTCCGGCGTGCCGTTTGACGCCGCGCTTGACGCCGTGGACGCGCTGCGGCCGCTCGTGCCGGCGGGCATGACCATGACGCAGTTCGCGCTTAGATGGATCCTGATGTTCGACGCCGTCACGTGCGCGATTCCGGGCGCGAAGACGGAGGCTCAGGCGCGCGACAACGCCGCGGCGGCCGACCTGCCCACCCTCAGCGCCGAGACGATGGCGGCGGTGCGCGCGATCTACGACGCGCGCATCCGCGCGCTGGTGCACGACCAGTGGTGAGGGAAGATCCGGGTTCGAGCGGTTCGAAGGGTGCGAGCGGTTCGAAGGGTTCCCCTGTCCGCTGGGGTGTCCTTGGCGTGGCGAAGATCGCGACCGCCAAGGTCATTCCTGCGATGCAGCGATGCGCACGCGCGTCGGTGAGGGCCATCGCCTCGCGCGACAAGAGAAACGCCGATC
>JAKALV010000337.1 GCA_021824055.1 Acidobacteriota bacterium | reverse complement strand
ACGTGGTGGCCATCATGGGATCGGTCGATCCGGTGTTCGGTGAGGTGGACCGGTGAGCCCGCTGCCGCCCGTCGTCGTCATGCTCATCACGAGCGTCGTCATCTTCGGCGCGCTGGTCGGCATCATCGCGTACGTCACGCTGCTCGAGCGCAAGTTCGCCGCGCGCATGCAGTCGCGCATCGGACCGTACCGCGTGGGGCCGCACGGCCTGCTGCAGCCGATCGCCGACGGCCTGAAGCTGATGATGAAGGAACACCTGGTGCCGGACGCCGCCGACAAGGGCGTGTTCAATCTCGCGCCGACCGTGTTCCTCGTACCGTGCTTTCTGATTTTCGCCTCGATGCCGTTCGCCCCCGGGCTCGGCATCGCGGACCTGAATATCGGCGTCCTGTTCTTCCTCGCGGTGTCGTCGATGGAGATCGTCGGCCTGTTCATGGCCGGATGGGGCTCGAACAACAAGTACGCGCTGATCTCGGTCATGCGCGCGGTCAACCAGATCATTTCGTACGACCTGCCGCTGCTGATGGCGGCGCTCGTTCCCGTCATGCTGGCCGGGTCGCTCAAACTGTCGGAGATCGCCGCGGCGCAGTCGGGGTTGTGGTTCATCGCGTATCCCGTGATCGGTCAGCTGGCGTTTGTCGCCTTCATCGTCGCCGGCGTCGCCGCGGAGAACCGCACGCCGTTCGACATCCTCGAGGCCGAGTCGGAGCTGATCGCCGGCTTCCGCGTGGAGTACTCCGGCATGCAGTTCGCCTTCATCCAGCTGGGCGAGTACGCCCACGTGATGGGGACCTCGTTCCTGGGCGCGGCGCTGTTCCTGGGCGCATGGGCCGGACCGGGTCCGGTGTGGCTGGGGCCGCTCTGGTTCCTGCTCAAAGCGCTGCTGGTCTTCCTGCTGTTTACCTGGGTGCGATGGAGTTTCCTGCGCATCAAGGTCGATCAGATCCTGTCCATCTCGTGGAAGCTGATGCTGCCACTGACCCTGATCCTGCTGCTGGCCACTGCTGTGGTGATCGTGATGCGGAGCGGCGCCGGTGTCTAATCCAAAATCGCGCGGCTTCCTGAGCGAAACGGCGGCGCTGGCCGGCGCGGTGATTCGCGCGATGCGCATCACGGCGGTGAACTTCATCCGCAAGCCGATCACCGTGCACTATCCGGAAAAGCCGCGCACGTATCCCGACCGGTATCGCGGATTGCTGGCGCTGACCTACGACAAGGAGACCGGGGAAGAGAACTGCATCGGCTGCCGCCTGTGCGAGTTCATCTGTCCACCGGCCGTGATCAAGGTCGAGATGCTGAAGACCGAGAAGCGCAACTACGCCAAGACCTTCACGCTCGAACTCTACGCGTGCGAGTTTTGCGAGCTGTGCGTGCAGGTGTGCCCGACCGACGCGATCGTGATGACCAAATCGTTTGATCTTTCGACCGGCGACCGGCGCGCGTTGCTGCTGGACAAGGACCGCCTCCACGCCATCGGCCTGCAGCACGAAAATTCCTGGGCCACCGGCAACAAGCTGCGCGACATGCAGGCGCCGCCGAAGAAGGTCGTGACGGGAGGCCCGGCATGACCGCCGAAGTCATCGGATTCTGGACGCTCGCCGTCGTCCTCGTGGGCTCCGCGCTGTCGGTGGTGCTGACGAAAAACCTCTTTCACTCCGTGCTGTGGCTCGCGGCCGCGCTCGTGGGAACGGCCGGCATCTTCGTCATGCTCGACGCGGAATTCCTCGGCGCCGTGCAGGTGCTCCTCTACGCCGGCGGCGTGATCACGGTCGTGGTCTTTGCCATCGTCGTCACCGAACGCCTGGTGGGCGAGCGGCTCACACAAACCAGCCGGCGGCTGTTGGCGGGCACGGTGGTGGCGGCCGGCGTGCTGGCGGAGTTGATCAGCCTCATCCGTCGCGCCGGCGTCAACATCCCGCGGCCCGAGATGACGGCCGACATCACGAAGTGGATGGGGATCTCGCTGCTCACGCAGTTCCTGCTGCCGTTCGAACTGCTGGCGGTGCTGCTGCTGGCCGGTTTGCTGGCGGCCAGCTATTTCGCGAGGCCGGAGGAATAGAGACGATGCCCCTGTCCGCCTATCTCGCGCTGGCTGCGCTCGTGTTCTCCATCGGATTGTTCGGCGTGATCACGCGCCGGAACACGGTGGGCATTCTGCTCGGCATCGAGCTCATGCTGAACGCCGTCAACATCAACTTCGTGGCGTTCAGCCGGTTCCACGGCACGGCGGTCGGCATGATCTTCACGCTCTTCGCCATCTGCATCACGGTGGCGGAAGTGGCGCTGGGCCTCGCGCTCGTGATTCTGCTGTTCCGCATGCGCAGAACCGCGACCGCGGACCACATTGATTGGCTCAAAGGATGATGGCCGACCCGGTCGTGCTTGCACTCGTCGCGCTGCTGCTGCCCGCAGCGTCGTTCCTCTTGATCGGCGCGCTGGCGCCGTTGCGCCGGTCGGGACGCCCGGCGGCGCTCCTGTCCATCGCGGCTGTCACGGTGTCGCTGGCGGCGGCCCTCCGCGTCTGGATGCTCGCGTCGGGCGTGGCTGAGCCGGTTCACGCGGTCTGGAACTGGCTGCCCGGCGTCAACGGACCGCTGGCGACCATGGGCGTGCTGGTCGATCACCAGTCGAGCCTCATGCTCATCCTCGTGACGCTCGTGGCCACGATGGTGCAGATCTACTCGCTGGAGTACATGCACGGCGAGCCGCCGGCCGCGCTCGGGCGTTACTACGCGTATCAGTCGCTGTTCGTGTTCTCGATGATGGGCGTCGTGCTGGCGCCGAACCTCCTTCAGCTGTTCATCTGCTGGGAGCTGGTCGGCGTCTGCTCCTATCTGTTGATCGGATTCTGGTACCGCAAGCCCGAGGCCTCACGCGCCGCGCTGAAGGCGTTCTGGACGACGAAGGCCGGCGACGTCGGGTTGCTGATCGGCATTGTGTTGCTGTATCGGCTGGCGGGCACGTGGGATCTCCTCGAACTCCGGCACATGGTGGAGGGCGGGACGCTGGCCACTGCCGGACTCGGCGTCATCACGTTCTGTCTCTATCTGGGCGCGATGGGCAAGTCGGCGCAGTTCCCGTTGCATGTGTGGCTGCCCGACGCGATGGAAGGCCCGACGCCGGTGTCCGCCTTGATTCACGCGGCCACGATGGTCACCGCCGGCGTGTATCTGCTCGTGCGCACGGATTTCCTGTTCCATGAAACGCCGAACGTCCTGCAGCTCGTCGCGTGGATTGGCGGCATCACCGCGCTGATGGCGGCGATCCTGGCGTGCGTGCAGACGGACATCAAGAAGGTGCTCGCGTACTCGACCGTCTCGCAGCTGGGCTACATGATGACGGCCGTCGGCGCGGGGTTCGCCGGCGCCGGATTCCTGCATCTGCTGACCCACGGCGTCTTCAAGGCGCTGCTGTTCCTCGGCGCCGGCGCGGTGATCCACGCCGTGCACAGCAACGAGATGAGCGACATGGGCGGCCTGTTCAAACGCATGCCGCAGGTCGGCATCGTCTTCATCATCGGCACGCTGTCGCTGGCCGGCGTG
>JAKALV010000336.1 GCA_021824055.1 Acidobacteriota bacterium | reverse complement strand
CTCCGCCTCGGCGGCCTCGATGCCGGCGGCTTTCAACTTGTTGTGCAGGGTCTTCACGCTGATGCCGAGCATCGCCGCGGCCTTGGTCTTGTTGCCGCCGGTGTGGGCCAGCGTCAGGTCGATCAGCTTGCGCTCCATGTCGTCGACGGTCATGCCGGGCGCGAGCGCGCCGGCCGGGGCCGGCGCCGCGGTGGCGGGCACGTCGGCCAGGCCCGGCAGGTCGGCGGGCGTGAGCAGCGGGCCCCGCGCGATGATCACGCCGCGCTCGATCACATTGCGCAGCTCGCGCACGTTGCCCGGCCAGCGATACCGCATCAGCCGGTCCATCGCGTCGGCATCCGTGCCGGCCACCGGCTTCTGATTCGCGGCGGCGAATTCGCGGATGAAAGCGTCGACGAGCAGCGGAATGTCGTCCGCGCGATCCCGCAGCGGCGGCAACTGGATGCCGATGACGTTCAGGCGGTAGTACAGGTCCTCGCGCAGCTTGCCTTCGTCGATGGCCTTCTTCGTGTTCAGGTTGGTGGCCGCGATCACGCGGATGTCCACGAGCTTTTCCTCGGTGCCGCCGACCAGCCGGAAACGCCGCTCCTGCAGCGCGCGCAGCAGCTTCGCCTGCGTGGCCGGCGTCATTTCGGCGATTTCATCCAGAAACAGCGTGCCGCGATCCGCCAGCTCGAAGCAGCCCTGCCGCCGCGCCAGCGCGCCGGTGAACGCGCCCTTCTCGTGCCCGAACAGCTCGCTTTCCATCAGCGCGTCCGGGATGGCGGCGCAGTTGACCGCGACAAACGGCAGGTTCTTGCGGGGGCTGGCCTGATGAATCGCCTGGGCCACCAGCTCCTTGCCGGTGCCGGATTCGCCGGTGATCAGCACCGAGGCGTTCGTCGGGCCGGCCTGCTCGATCATCCGGTAGATCTGCTGCATCTCCGGACTTTGTCCGATCATCGGACCCATCTGGCCCTGATCGCGCAGGCGGCGTTTCAGCGACTCGACTTCACGCTGTGTCCGGCCGCGGTCCAGGATCTGGTCGATGACGATCCGCAGGCGCTGCGGGTCGACCGGCTTCATCAGATAGTCGTAGGCGCCATCCTTGATCGCCTCGATCGCCGTTTCGATCGAGCCCTGCGCCGTGAGGATGACGACAGTCACCGAAGGATCGTGCTGTTTGACCGACTTGAGCAACTCGAGGCCGCCCATGCGCGGCATGATCATGTCGCTCAGCACGATCGTCGGCGGATGCAGCACGACCTTCTGGAGGGCCTCCTCGCCGTCGGCGGCGATATCCACGTCGAAGCCCCAGCTGCGGATCAGCTGCTGCAGGCCCACGCGCTGCGCGGGATTGTCCTCAGCGATCAGAATGGATTCAGGCATGGCAAGGACATGTTAGCCGGGTATCTCCGATTCCGTCACCGTCACCGTCATGATCTTGTCGAGTTTCGGGTACATCCGGTCGATGTAGGCGTTGCCGCCGTCGAAGAGCGGGTCCTGCTTGCCCGCGCGGATACCGCCGCCCGCGTTCTCGCCGTACTCCGTGTTGAGGGCGTCGACCGCGTCCATGCCGCGGATGACGCGGCCGAACGGGACGAAGGGTTCTGTGTCGTGCGTCGCCGAGTTGTCCCGCAGGTTGATGAACACCTGCGTGGTGCGCCCGCCGCGGTCCTTGTACGCGAAGGCCACGGTGCCGCGCACGTTGGAGTGGGCCGGCATGAAGGGGTCGTCGGGAAACGTTGCCGTGCGCCAGGCCTTGGCGATCGCCGGCGTGCCGTTGATGCCAAACTGCGCCCACTTGCCGGCGACGACCCGGTGGATGCGCATGTCGGTGTAGTAGCCGAGGCGCGCCAGGTTGTAGAAGCGATCGGCGCCGAGCGGGGCCCAGTCGCGCAGCACTTCGATGACGATGTCGCCTTTCGTGGTGGCGAGGGTCACGAGCGAGCGGGCCGGCGCGGGTTTGGTGAATTCCGGCGAGCCGGGGTGGAGCAGAATATTGGCGGCCGGCTGGCCGAGCAGGGGCAGGCAGAGAAGAGCCGCGATGAGTCGCATGAAGAGAGGCTACATGAAACGGACGCTGATGTTCTCGGTGATCGCCGTGGGCGTGTTCGGACTGACGGTGTACGTGGGCGCGCAGGGACCGGACGCGCAGGCGGCGGTGAAGGCGGACTACGACCGCGCATCCAGTCTCGCCGCTCGGACGGGCGGCAAGGTCTATCACCAGGCCGAGGCGCCCACCTGGATCGGCACCGAGCCGAAGTTCTGGTATCGCGCCAGCGTGAAGGGCGGCGACGAGTTCGTGCGCGTGGACGCGGCGGCCGCCACCAAGGCGCCGGCCTTCGATCACGCGAAGCTGGCCGCCGGCATCAACGCGCTCGTCGGCGGCACCGCCACGGCGCTCACGCTGCCGTTCACCGCGTTCACGTACGTCGACAACATGGGCGCCATCGAGTTCACGGTGGGCGGCGGGGGCGGTGCACGTGGCGCGGGCGGCGCAGGGCGCGCCGGCGCCGCGCCGGCGCCCCGGGTGCATTGCTCATTGACGGACTACGTCTGTACGCGAATGGCAGCCGCGGGCGCGGCGGCGGAGCAGTTCAAGGCGTCGCCGGACGGGACATCCGAGGCCTTCATCCAGAACTTCAACGTGTTCGTGCGGCCGGTCGGCAAGGCTAACGAGGCCGTGGCCCTTAGCTGGGACGGGAGCGAGGGCAACTACTACACGTTCTCATCCATTCAATGGGCGCCCGACTCGAAGAAGATCGCGGCGTATCGCCGCGTGCCCGGCTACAACCGCCAGGTGAGCTACGTGCAGTCCTCGCCGAGCGATCAGCTCCAGCCCAAGTCCTCGTCGCGCTTCTATCGCAAGCCGGGAGACACCGTGGATATCGACACGCCGGTGTTGTTCGCCCTCGATTCCCGGAAACAGACGGTCGTGGACAACGCGCTGTTTCCGAATCCGTACTCGAACCAGCGGATCGAGTGGCGCAAGGACAGCCGCGCGTTCACGTTTGAGTACAACCAGCGCGGGCACCAGGTGTATCGCGTGATCGAGGTGGACGCCGCCACCGGCAAGGCGCGCGCGCTGATCGAGGAAGCCAGCACGACGTTTGTCGACTACCGCCGGACGTCGCCGGGCCTGTCCGACTCCGGCCGCACCGAGCGATTCGACATCGCCGACGGCAAGGAGATCATCTGGATGTCCGAGCGCGACGGATGGGCGCACCTGTATCTGTACGACGGCGTCACCGGGCAGGTGAAGAACCAGATCACCAGGGGCAATTGGGCGGTCCATCACGTGGAGAAGGTGGACGAGGCGACGCGGCAGATCTGGTTCACGGCCACCGGCACGGACGCGGACAAGGACCCGTACTTTCTCAACTGGTACCGCATCAACTTCGACGGGACGGGCCTCACGCGCTTCACGTCGGCCGACGCGATGCACGACGTGACGTGGTCGGCCGACCGCCGGTACTACGTGGATCGCTACTCGCGCGTGGACCTGCCGCCGGTCGCGCAACTGCGGCGGACCAGCGACCAGAAGCTGGTGATGGAGCTCG
>JAKALV010000335.1 GCA_021824055.1 Acidobacteriota bacterium | reverse complement strand
TCAAAGAGCAGTACTTTCACCCGCCGCTCGATATCGTCGACGGCGGCGCGCGCATCGTGGACCCGATCATCCACGGTTTCAACACGGGCGAGCACCTCTGGGGCAAGTTCCTCAAGGACTACAAGGAGACGGACTGGTAGGCCCTCCGGAAAGACTGCAACGAAGAGGCGCCGGGCCCCGTCCAATCTCTCAGAACACCATGGGCTTCCTCTTCCTCCTCGCCGCCTGGTTCATCCTGTTCATGATCGCGTGGCCCGTGGCCCTGGTGCTGCTCGTCCTGCTCCCGTTCTTCTGGCTCCTGTCCATCCCCTTCCGCATCGTCGGCATCGTGGTCGAGGCCATGCTGGCGCTGATCCGCGCGATCCTCTTCCTGCCGGCCCGGATCCTCGGGTATCGATAGCAGTCACTCGATCGCCCGATATCCAATAGCCCGATCGCCCGATAATTCAATCCAATAACCCGCTAACCAGATAGCAGATAGCCAGATAACATGGGTCTTGTCGTCATGACGGACCCCGTCTTCTGGCATCGCGTCCAGTTCGGCTTCACCCTCACGTTCCACTACATCTTTCCCCAGCTCACCATGGGCCTCGCGCTGCTCATCGTGATCCTGAAGGGGATCGGCCTGAGAACCGGCAA
The DNA here is from genome assembly GCA_021824055.1 of Acidobacteriota bacterium. Taxonomy (GTDB): domain Bacteria; phylum Acidobacteriota; class Vicinamibacteria; order Vicinamibacterales; family SCN-69-37; genus SCUN01. Next base: position 2,915 of record JAKALV010000335.1, on the reverse strand, counting down.
GGCCGTGTGGAACGACACGGCGCGATTCTGGATCCGCGTGTTCGGCCTGTCGTTCGCGATGGGCGTGGTCACGGGCATTCCGATGGAGTTTCAGTTCGGCACGAACTGGGCGGTGTTCTCCGCGCGCACGGGCGGCGTGATCGGGCAGACGCTGGCGATGGAAGGCCTGTTTGCGTTCTTCCTCGAATCGAGCTTCTTCGCCCTGCTGATCTTCGGCGAATCGCGGCTTGGTCCGCGCCGGCATTTCGCGGCGGCCGTGGCGCTGCTTGCCGGTTCGTGGCTGTCCGGCTACTTCATCATCACCACCAACGCATTCATGCAGAGTCCGGCTGGCTACACGATGGACGCCACCGGGACATTTCAAGTGGCGCGCCTCGCCGAGTTCCTGTTCAACCCGTGGGCGATGGTCGAGTATCTGCACAACCAGACGGCCGCCACCGTGACGGGCGCGTTCGTCATGGCGGCGATCGGCGCATTCTGGATGTTGCGCGGCGAGCATCAGCCGGCGGCGCGTGTGTCGCTCAAGACCGGCGTCGTTGCCGGATTCATTGCGGCCAACCTCGTCGCGTTTCCCACGGGGCACATGCAGGGACGCATGGTTGCCGACCGTCAACCGGTGACGCTGGCCGCCATGGAAGGCCGCTTCGACAGCGGCACGCACGCGCCGCTCGCGATGATCGGTCAGCCGAACGTGGCGGAGCGCAAGCTCGACAACCCTATCGTGTTGCCGTCCCTGCTGTCGTGGATCGCTTATGGTGATTTCTCCGCCGACGTGCGCGGGCTCAATGCGTTTCCCGAGAGCGATTGGCCGACCAACATCGAACTGCTGTACTACAGCTTTCACGTGATGGTCGGTCTTGGCACGATCTTCATCGGGCTCATGTCGCTGGCCCTGCTATGGCTGTGGCGTGGGCGCCTGTGGAACGCGCGATGGATGCTGTGGGCGCTCACACTCGCGTCGCCGTTTCCCTTTATCGCCAATACCGCGGGATGGATGACGGCGGAGTTCGGCCGCCAGCCGTGGCTTATTTATGGACTGATGCGCACCGTCGATGGCGTGTCGCCCACCGTGCACGGCGGCATGACGCTCTTCACCACGCTGGGTTTCGCCGGGTTGTACTTCGTGCTGGGCGCGCTGTTTCTGCTGCTGATCCTGAAAGAGATCGGGCGCGGGCCGGCCACGGCGCATTCGTAGGCGTCGGAGGACACCATGGAGACACTCTGGTTTGCCATCGCCTCCGTCGTCATCGCCATATACGTAGTGCTCGATGGTTTTGATTTCGGCGCCGGCGCGCTGCATCTGTTCGTGGCGCGCACGGACCGCGAGCGCCGGCAGGTGCTGGCGGCGATCGGCCCGTTCTGGGACGGCAACGAGGTCTGGCTGCTCGCCGGCGGTGGCGTGCTGTTCCTCGCGTTTCCGAAAGTGCTGGCCGCCGGCCTGTCCGGGTTCTATCTGGCCATCATGTTCGTGTTGTGGGTGCTGATCCTGCGCGGCATCTCGATTGAATTCCGGTCGCACGTGGAAGACGCGATGTGGCGCGCGTTCTGGGACGCGGTGTTCGCGTGCGCGTCCATTCTGGCGCCCGTGCTGTTCGGCGCCGCCCTGGGCAACCTGCTGCGTGGCGTGCCGCTGGACGAGCACGGATGGTTCGCGCTGTCGCTCTTTGAATCGTTTTCGCCATGGGGCACGCTCGGCACGCTGGACTGGTATACCGTGCTCGCCGGCGTGGTGGCGCTCGCCGTTATCGCGCATCACGGCGCGCTGTTCCTCGCATGGAAGACCGACGGCGAGGTGCACGCGCGCAGCAACGCCGCGGCCGCGCGGCTCTTCGCCATCGTCGTGGTGCTGTGGATCGCCGCGACCGTCGCCACGATCATCGTGGCGCCGGAGGCGTACCGCGGATGGGCGTCGCGCCCGCTGGCGTGGCTGTGCACTGTGGTGTTCGCTGCCGGCCTCGTGACGAGCGCGGTCGCGCGCCGCGCCGGAAAGCCCCTGACCGCGTTTCTGGGCTCCGCCGCCTTCCTGCTGGGCGCGCTCGCCGCGACGGCCGCGTCCATTTTTCCCGTGATGCTCCGCGCGGTCGGCCATCCCGAGTGGTCCCTCACCGCGTTCAACGCCGCGGTCGACCCGCATGGTCTCCGGGTCGGTTTGTGGTGGTGGCCCGCGGGGGCCGTCCTCGTTGTGGGCTATTTCACGATCCTGTTTCGGCTCCATCGCGGCAAGGCACAGGCGCCCGATGGCCCCGGGTACTGATCGCGGCGCCTGGTGTTAGGCTCTCGTTATGCCCCAGCGTATGCGTCTCCTCTATGCGATATTCGTCGGATACCTGGCCGATCTGATGGTGGGCTGGGTGGCCGTCTGGCTGGCCCCGCACACCGGTGATCTGAGCTATCGCTTCTACATGGCGCCCGGCGAATGGTTCGTCGATCCCATGAAGGCACCGTTCGTCGCGTTGTTGTTCTGGACGTCGATCTTCGGCGTCGCCTGGTACTTCCTCGCGCCGCGCGGCCGGGTGCACGCGTCGGCCTGATGGCCTGGCCCGACACGTTTGATACGGCGCGCCTGCGCGCCGAGCGGCTGCAGCCGCACCACCTCCTCGAGCTCCGCCGCATGCACGAGGACGCGCGCGTCATGGCGCATCTGGGCGGCGTGTTCACCAAAGACCGGACGGCCGCGTATCTCGCGCGCAATCTCGCCCACTGGGATGCGCACCATCATGGCCTCTGGATCGTGTACGAGCGCGCCGGCAGCGAACCGATCGGCCGCGCCGTCCTGCGCCATCTCCCCGTCGATGATGTGGATGAAGTGGAAACGGGCTACGCGTTCTACGAGCCGTTCTGGGGACGCGGCTACGCCACCGAAATCACGCGCGCGTGCCTCAGCGTCGGGTTCGAGCGCCTGAAGCTCCCGTCGA
>JAKALV010000334.1 GCA_021824055.1 Acidobacteriota bacterium | reverse complement strand
AAGCGGACGCGGCGCCGACAGCGGCCGCGGACGCCACCGGGTCCGCAACGCGCTCGTCGTTTCGCAGGTGGCCGTGGCGCTGGTGCTGCTCGTGGGCGCCGGGCTGATGGTGCGCAGTTTCCAGTCCCTTCGCCACGTGCGGCCGGGATTCGAGCGGCCGGAGGAAGTGCTCACGCTGCGTCTCTCGATTCCGGACGGCGAAGTGCGCGAGCCCGAGCGCGTACTCCAGACGCACGAACGCATCGCTGACGCGCTCAAGGCGATTCCGGGTGTGGCTTCGGTCGGGATGTCCTCGTCCATCACCATGGACGGCTCGGACAGCAACGACGCCGTCTACGTTGAAGACAAGCCGACGCCCGCAGGACAGATTCCTCCCATTCGACGATTCAAGTGGATCTCGCCGGGCTACTTCGAGACGATGGGCGCCACGCTGCTGGCGGGCCGCACCATGACATGGTCAGACATCGACCGGCGCGCCCCGGTGGTGCTGCTGAGCGAGAACCTGGCCCGCGAGTACTGGGCAACGCCGGCGGCGGCGCTCGGCAAGCGGGTGCGCTCCAATACGGACGGCCCCTGGTACGAAGTCATCGGCATCGTGGCGGACGAGCGCGACGATGGCGTGGAGAAGGCCGCGCCCGCCGTTGCGTACTGGCCGATGGCGACGGGAACGGTGGGCAGCAAGGACAGCGACGTCCGGCGGTCGATGGGCTACGCCATTCGGACGACGCGGCTCGGCGACGCCGGCTTCGAAGCCGAGGTGCGGCGCGCGGTCTGGTCGGTCAACGCGAACCTGCCGTTGGCCAATGTGCGAACGCTGGCGGAGTTGCTGAAGCGGTCGATGGCCCGCACGACGTTCGCGATGGTGATGCTCGGCATCGCGGCGATGGTGGCGCTGCTCTTCGGCGCAATCGGCATCTACAGCGTGATTTCCTACACGGTCTCGCTGCGAACGCGCGAACTCGGCCTGCGGATGGCGCTCGGCGCCCAGCAGAGTGACGTCAGCTGGCTGGTGCTGCGCAAGGGTCTCATGCTCGTCGCGGCCGGCGTGGCGATCGGCCTGGCCGCCTCGGCGGCGCTCACGCGGTTGATGTCGGCGCTCCTGCACGGCGTGAGTCCGCTGGATCCGCTCACCTACGGACTCGTGGCGCTGGCGCTGACCGTGATCGCCCTCCTCGCAAGCTACCTGCCCGCGCGGCGCGCGGCCTCGATCAATCCCCTCGATGCGCTACGGTGGGAGTAAGCGCCGGCCGCGCTAACATTACGTTCACAGAGCCTTGAGCGCACAACCGAACTCCAAGTCAAAGACGTCCAGGTCGAAGACGCCCGTTCCCTCCACGTCACGCTCGCCGTGGCTCGCGGCGGCGCTCGTGGTTCTTGCCGCCGCGGCGGGCGGCTATTTCTGGTGGCAGCGCGGTCCGGCGTTTACGCTCGAGCAGAGCGCGGACCAGAACATCCTGCTCGTCACGATCGACACCCTGCGCGGCGATGCGCTGTCGTCGTACGGCGGCCCGGCGCAGACGCCGAATCTCGACGCTCTGGCCCGTCACGGCGCGCGGTTCACGTTCGCGCACGCCCATGCGGTGGTCACGCTCGTGTCGCACACGTCGATCCTCACCGGACAACTGCCGTACGAGCACGGCATGCGCGACAACAGCGGGTACCGCGTCAAGGACGGCACCGCCACGCTGGCCACGCGGCTGAAGGCGCTGGGCTTTGCGACCGGCGCGTTCATCGGCGGGTTTCCGCTCACGAAACGCTTCGGCCTCACGCCGGGTTTCGACACCTACGATGATCAGATGCCCGAGCTTCGGGGCGACGTCACGTTCTCCATGCCCGAGCGCCGGGCCGACGAAGTGGTGAACCGGGCGGTGGCATGGATCGGCCGTCAGCCCGGAAAGTTCTTTTCGTGGGTCCACGTATTCGACGCGCATTCGCCGTACCGGCCACCACCGCCGTTCGATACGCAGTACGCCGCCCAGCCGTATTACGGCGAGGTCGCTTTCATCGATCAGGCCCTGCAGCCGCTATTCGAACGGCTGAGCACGCTCCCGCGGCCCACCACCGTGATCGTGACCGCGGACCACGGTGAAAGCCTCGGCGAGCACGGCGAAGCCACGCACGGCATGTTTGCGTACGAATCGACGCTGCACGTGCCGCTCATCATCGCGAGGGTTTCGCCGCGGCAGTCGCGGTCGACCGACGGCGTGGTCATCAACGCGCCGGTGCGGCACATGGACATCGTGCCGACGGTGCTCGACATCGTGGGCGCCAAGGCCGACCCATCGCTGGAGGGCTCGTCGCTGCGTGACTTGATCCGGTCCGGCGGCGGACCGGACCGGCCGTCCTACTTCGAGGCGATGACCTACAACCTGGTGCGCGGATGGGCGCCGCTGCGCGGCGTGCTCGTGGCCAGAGACAAGTACATCGATCTGCCGATTCCGGAACTCTACAATCTCGCGGCGGATCCCCGGGAGCTGCAGAACCTGGCGACGTCCAATGCCGATCGCGCGCGCGTGTTGTTCGGCACGTTGAAAACGTACAACATGGCGCCGCCCAACCGGCCGGGCCGCGAGTCGGCCGACACAATCGCCAACTTGAAATCCCTCGGTTACATCTCCGGCAGCGCGCCGGCCCGCGACCACTACACCGAAGCCGACGATCCCAAGACGCTCTCGTCGCTCGACCGCGACTTGCACTCGGCCACCGAATTCAGCCAGACGGGCCACACCGCGGAAGCGATCGCGCTGCTGAAAAAGGTGATTGCCGCCCGCCCGGACACCGCCGACGCGTACATGTCGCTGTCCTACGCCTACTGGCAGCTGGGACAGATCAACGACGCCATCGCCACGCTGGAAGGCGGACTCAAGGCCGGCGCTCCGGATCGCGACATCCGCATCCGCCTCGGCATCTACCTCGCGGAAAGCCACATCGACTACAAGCGCGCCATCCTCGTCCTCGAGGGCCTGCCCGAGAACGATGTCGAAGCCCTCAATGGGCTCGGCATCGCGTACAGCGACGATGGCCGGTACGCCGACGCGATGCGGACGTTCGAGAAGGCGCTCGCGCTCGATCCGACCAACGGGCTCGCGCTGCAGAACCTGGCGTCCACCGCCCTGAAGAACGCGCTCGAACTCTCCGACAAGGCGGCGCGGGCGGCGAAATTGCAGGAAGCCGAACGTTGGGCGCGCAAGGCCATTGACGCGGACCCGACGCTCGCCGGCGCCTACACCGCGCTCGGCGTGATCATGTCGGAAACGGCCCGGAAGAGCGACGCCATCGTGAGCTGGAAGAAGGCCGTCGAGCTGGATCCCGCCGATACGATGGCGCTCTACAACCTCTGGCTCGAACTGGCGCGGGCGGGCCGGCGCGGCGAAGCCGTCACCTACGGCCAGCAGTTCCTCGCCGCCACGCCGCCCAATTCGCAGCTGCCGGAACGCGCGGAGATCGCCAAGTACGTCGGCGCCCGCTGACGCGTGCGGCCGAGCTGAAGCTCGGCCCTACGTACGGGCTATCGCGTCTTGATCACCGCGGCCGCAGTGCCGATCGTCTTGCCATCAACTGTCA
>JAKALV010000333.1 GCA_021824055.1 Acidobacteriota bacterium | reverse complement strand
TTGTTGATGATCAGGTGCGTCGTCACTGCGGCGCAATCAGATGGGACAGTAATCGTACTTGCATCGGTCGAGACGGTGCCGCCAAATGCCAAGGCTCTGCCGGTGACGTTTGCGGCGTTTCCGATCGAGATCCCGGCCGCATCAAGGATATTTCCCACAAATGTGCTGGATGCTCCAAGTGTCGTGGCGCCGACCGGAGCCCAAAAGACGTTATTGGCGCAGGCACCTGACAAGACAATCTGGGAATTGGCTCCCGTCGTAAGGCCACCACCTGATGACCTGAAGATGTACACGCCAGCGCCACTCAGGGTCACTGTCGTGCTGGCCGTGATATCCAACGCGCCCGCTCTGACATAACAACCCGGCGGGAAGGTTCCAAGCGCCCCGCCCCCAATGCTGATCCCCTCTAGACCGCCAGAGGGGATGGTTGTACAACTTTGGTTGTTTAGGTCCGCCAAGGCGGAGGTTTGATCTGTTCCTGCTGCGCCAGGACACGCCCCATATGAGCCGCTAACTGTCGGTACCACTGCGGGTCCTGTAGTAAAACACACACCTCCGGTGACCGTGGTCCCCCCCGCGGTGTTGGTATAGGTGCTAGAGGCGATACCGTAGGGTTTCTCCGACCCAAGGTCATTCGTTGGCGCGGTCGCCGCGTACAGGATTGCCGCAAACCCAGCGCCTGCCGCCACCAAGAGAAACCGTCTCACCCCACGCCCACCCGAAATCTTGTGCGTCATTTGATCTACCTCTTCTGATCTACCTCTTCCCGCGTGCATCCGAGCTCACGTCACCTGATCCTAGGCTCCGCCTCCGGAAGGAAATCCGCTGACGGAACTGCCAAGGCTGACGCCGCGATCACCGGTGATGCTGCTCGAGCCGGTATTGGTCACGGTTGAGCCGGCCAACACGGCGAAGCTCTGGGCCGAACCCAGCAACGGTGCCGTCTGCGCCGAAACGCCGGCCGGACTCAGAAACAGGGTGATGAATCCGAGGGTGAGCGACCAGGCCGAGGGGCGCGCGCTGCATGATGGGTCCCTTTTGAACTCCATTGCAGTGTAGGTAACCGTGCGGAAAGCCGCTGTCCTCTTTTGGTCAGTTCCGCGGGCCGCGTTAGCGCGTGCTCTTGAGGATCTGGCCGTTCAGGTCCTTCGCGCGCGCTCGGAGCCACGTCTCCAGTTCCGGCACTTTCCGCACGTCCTTCGGCGAGACCACCAGCACGCAGTAGTCGGGACCGAGCGCGCTCTGTTGTCGCGATAGACCCGGCGCGCGCGTCACCGGCGTGAGACCGGGTCCGCGCGCTCGAAACGTGCCGATGGAGATGCCGTCCGGTCCGGCCGGCCGCGCGGTGCTGAGCCCTTTCGCGATGGCGTCCACGGTGTTGATCTGCAGCTGCAGCGTCAGGTAATCGAGCAGCTTGCCACCAAGATAGATGCGGCGCGGGCGCGTGTCGAAGTCGGCATGGCTCGGATCGGCCAACAGGAACCGGATAAAGAACCAGACGAAATGATCGGCACTGGTTGAGTGGATCGCGCCGCCGTACGACACATTGACCATGCCTTCAGCCGGGCGGGACATCAGCGCGAACACGGCGCCGGAACCCATTTCCGCCAGACGACTGAACGCGTCCCGTTCGTCAGCCGGGACGAGGTCGTAGGTCGCCGGCGTCGTGGCCATGGCATCGGCGATGTCCAGCACGCGGTTGATGATCACGCCGCGCCGGTCCTGATCGGCGAAACCGAGCAGCACGCCCTTCAAGATCTCTCGCTCGGAAATCAACCCCTGCTGCTGCTCGTCGAGGTCGTGAATGATGCGCGCCACGACGATCATCTTCGTTTCCTGAACCACGCGGAGTTGGACAGGCGGTTCCGACGCGATGTCCGCGCAGAATGAAATGAACGACGACCGCGTCAACGTGGAGACCTCAGATCCCTCCAGGGAGTCGGTCCGGCGCACCTGCAACCGAATGGGTCCGCCCTCCACCACGTGCCGGGCAACGGCGTTGTCGAGGTCAACGACCGTCCGCTCGGCCTTGGTCAGCGGACCGATCATGTGCAGGCGGCCGGAGGCCGCCATGGCGTCGGCGAGGACCAGGATGTTGTCAGCGACGGTGGTCGAGACCACCGGATCGCGGCTGGCCCGCAACGTCTGAATGCCGTCCGCGATGATCGCATCGTCGTTCGCCATGACAATGACGGTCTCTTTGATACCGGGCCGTACCGGAGGTGGCGTTTGGGTTTGCGTCTGCGTCTGGGCGGCACGCGCTCCGGCAACTGTGGCGAGCAGAAGCGAGGCCAGAACGACCCACGTGAGACGCTGGAACAATGTGATCGGAGGCTTGCGCTGCATGATGCTCCCTCGTGCGGAACCATCCGCAGTCTAGTCGCCGTGATGGGAAGTCGCTGTTCTGTTTGGATCAGCGCCGCCCAAGCAATGTCTGGATCGTTTCCGCCAGAAGCGCGCCGGAGCAGGGCTTGAGAAGGAACGCATCGCAGCCACAGGCGAGGGCGTCCTGCGCCAAACCGGCGCCGGTCACCACCACAAGAACCACGTGCCTGGTGGCCACCTCGGCGCGCAGGCAGCGGCACAGGGTCAAGCCATCCATGACCGGCATGTCGACATCCGTCACGACCGCGGCGGGAACGGTCTGGCGGGCCAACTCCAGCGCCAGAACACCGTTCTCAGCGGTCAGGACGTCCATCCCCATGTTGCTCAGAAACCGTGAATGGACTTTCCTGATCTCCGGCTCGTCGTCCACGACGAGCACCTTGGCCACCGGCTGGAGCCGGGGCATCGCAAACACCGCGTCACTCATGGACCAGAGGCTATTCGCTTGGGCAACCGAAAACTGTTCACTATTGGGCACGTTCGGTGTGCCCTCGCGGCTACGGCGTTCGGAACCGCGAAGACGTCACAACGAGCGTGACCTGTGTGCCCGGCGGCAGATCGAGATGCTGGTCGTTGTTCTGCGCCAGGATCACGCCGCCCGCGCCGCCGACGACCGCGCCGATCGCCGCGCCCTTGCCGCCGCCGGCAATCGCGCCGATGATCGCGCCGAGGGCCGCGCCCACGGCGCCGCTCTGCACCGTCTGACCGGTGCGGTTGGCATTCGGCACATTTTCAGAATTCACCCGCAGCATGACGCCGCCGGGGGTGCGCACGGTGGTCAGCACGCCATCGAATTCCGCCGTCTGCCCGTTCGGCAGACGGATCGTGTCGAAGTCGACGCGCATCTCGGCACTGCGGCCGCTGCCATACGGCGTGATCCGCTGAATGACGCCGTCAATGCGGGCATCGCGGTACTCCTCGGGGCCCTGCACGGTCATCGAGAACCGCTCGCCGTCGCGCGACGTGCGCGTGCTGATCTCGGTGTCGAGCACGGCGACCATGCGCGTGCCGTCCGGCACGACGAATGCGCCCGGCTGGCGCGTGGGTCGCCCCGCGTAGCCAGGGTCCGGACTGTAGATATCCCACCGCGGCTCCGGGGCCACCCGGCGGTAGTAGCTGCGAATCGTGACCGCCCGCGGAAGATCGCTGTTGTCCATCTGGCGCGTGACCAGCATGCCGT
>JAKALV010000332.1 GCA_021824055.1 Acidobacteriota bacterium | reverse complement strand
CGTACACGCCCGGCTCCCTGACGATAGGATCGGTGAAGTCGCCCGTGGCCGCGGCCGGCTCGTCGGCGAACACGTCAAGGCCCGCGCGCAGCTTCTTCGCGCGGATCGCGTCGGTCAACGCGGCGGCATCGACGATTTCGCCGCGCGCGCAGTTGATGATCGTGCTGCCGGGCTTCATCCTCGCGAGCACCGCGGCGTTCACCAGCCCGCGCGTGGCGGGCACGAGCGCCAGGTGCAGGCTCAGCACGTCGCATCGCGCCGCGACGTCCGCCGGCGTCGGCGCCAGCCGGATCGGCGGCGTCAGCATCGACGCGTCCAGCCCGAGCGCGGCGGCCTCGGCCACCGTCATGTCGCGGTCCTGCCCGTCAAACGGCTTGTCCCAGACGACGACCGGCATGCCGAACGCGCGCGCGCGCGGAATCATCAGGCTGCCGATGTTGCCGACGCCGAGCAACCCGAGTGTCTGGCCGTAGATGCCGCGCGCCTTCGAGTACTCCTTCTTGTTCCATGTGCCCGCCCGCAGATCGGCCACGTTGTCGGGAATGCGCCGGTCGATCGCCAGGATCAGGCCGAACGCCAGTTCGGCGACGGCGATGGAATTCTTCCCCGGACAATTCGCGACCACGATGTGCCTGGCCGTGGCCGCGGCCACATCGATCGTGTTGTAGCCGGCGCCGGCGCGCACGATCAGCTTCAGCGACGGCCCCATCATCGCGCCCGTCACTTTCGTCGACCGGACGATCACGACCTGCGGCTGCCGCGCGGCGATGGCGTCGGCCAGCGTCTGATCCTGCAGATCGGGTTCGCTCGCGACGTCGCAGCCGAGGGCGGTCAATCCGTCGATCCCGCTCTTCTCAAACTTGTCGGCAATCAGCACTTTCATATCAGGTGCACCAGGAGCCCGTCGCGGAGCTTGGGTTCAAACCAGGTGGACTTCGGCGGCATGATGCCGCCCGCGTCCGCGATCGCAATCAAATCGTCGATGGTCGTGGGCGCCAGTGAAAACGCCACGGCGGCCGTGCCCGCGTCCACGAGTTTCTCGAGCGTGGCCGTGCCGCGCGCGCCGCCGACAAAATCAATGCGCGTGTCCGACCGGGGATCGCCGACCTTCAGCACGGGCGCGAGCACCTGCGACTGGAGCACGGCGACATCCAGCGCCTCGTCGCGCGGGGTGCCGGGCGAGGGCGCCGGCAGCGTGAGTTGATGCCACGCCCCGCCGAGGTACATCGAGACGAGACCCGCGCGCGCGGGCACCGGCGCTCCGGGGGCCACGTCGACGCGCGCCTTCAGCGCCGACAGGAACCCGGCCGGCGTCTGGCCCGCGAGGTCCTTCACCACCCGGTTGTACGGCAGGATCTGCATCTCGGTGTCGGGAAACGCCACCGCGATGAACGACGCGGACTCGCCCGCGCCGTGAAGCGCCGCGTTCGCGCGCGACGCGCTGGCGGCGCGATGGTGGCCGTCCGCGATGTAGAGCGCCGGCAACGCCGCGAATGCCCGCACGAGCGCGTCGACATCGGCGCCCGTGACGCGCCACAGTTCGTGCGAAATTGCGTCGGCCGCGACAAACGAGTACAGCGGCGCGCCCGTGACCACCCGGGCCGCCACGGCATCGACCGCCGCGGCGCGTCGATACGTCAGAAACACCACGCCCGTCTGCGCGTGAAGCTCCGTGATGTGGCGCGTGCGGTCGTCTTCCTTGTCCTGCCGCGTCTTCTCGTGCTTCTTGACGAGGCCCCGGTCGTATTCGTCCACCGAGAAGCACCCCGCCAGCCCGATCTGCACGTGCGCGCCCATCGTCAGCCGGTAGAAATACAGCGAGGGCTCATCGTCGATCACCATGGGCGCGGCGCGCCGGAGGTCGTCGAAGTTTCTGGCCGCCCGCGCGTAGACCGCGTCGGAGTACGGGTTGGTACCGCCCGGCAGATCCACCTCCGACCGGGTGACCCGCAGAAAGCTGAGCGGTTCCCGGGCGGCGAGCGCGCGTGCTTCGTCGGTGGTGACGACGTCGTACGGAACGGAGGCGACGCGTGAAGCAACAGCGGGCGCTGGGCGCAGCGCCCGAAACGGAAACAGCTGGGACATGAGTTAGTGTTCGCCGGCCCGGGTCACATTCGCCGCCAGCCGCCGGCTGAGGTCGGCAAGAACACGATCGCGCGTGGCCGTGAAGGCCGCCAACATCGACGCGGGAATCGGCTCGCCGGGCGGCATCCGCTGCCGCTCGAGCACCGGATTCACAAACACGCCGTTGCGGCGGATGCGGAAGTCGAGATGCGGGCCGGTGGCCGCGCCGGTGGCGCCCACCCGGCCGATCAGCTCGCCCTGGTCGACGTGCACGCCGGGGTGGATGCCGGGCGCGAACGCGGAAAGGTGCAGGTAGTACGTTTCGTATCCGCCGCTGTGTCGGATGTGCACTTCGCGGCCGCCTTCGCCGGCCCAGTCGGCCGAGACGATGGTGCCGGCCGAGACCGCCACGACCGGCGAGCCGTACGGCGCCCCGTAGTCCACGCCGAGATGCGCGCGATTGAAGCCAAACAACGGATGCTTGCGGCTGAGCGAGAACCCGGACGTGATGCGCGGGCCCGGGATGAACGCGAGCGGCGACTTGAGAAACTGCCGCTTCATCGACCGGCCGTTCTCGTCGTACCACCCGAACTTCCCGTCCGGTCCCTGCGCCCGGATCGCGGTGATGGCGCGGCCGCCATGATCCAGGATGGCGCCCGACACGTCGCCATAGCCGGCGAACTGCCCGTCGCGCATGATGCGCTCGAACAGCACCTCGAACTTGTCGCCCCGTTGCAGGTCCGAGTTGAAGTCCACTTCGCCGCCGAAGATGTCGGACAGCGCCAGCGCGAGCTGCACGTTCTCGCCCTCCGCATCCAGCGCCGCGCTCAGCGAGTTGTGTTCTTTCGAGATTTCCGCGGACGCCGCGACGACCTGCATCTCGCGTGGGATCTCGACCACGTCCACGGCGAATTCGGGTGGCGCGTCGCCGCCGACCGCGCGACGCACGACGCGCAGGAACCGGGCCCCGTCGATCTCATACCGAAATTCGCGGAACAGGCCGTCGAGCGTGCGGGTCAGCTGATACGGCTGCGCGGCCTTGAGCTGTCGCGGGTTGAACACGTTCTTGACGGCGTCAACCACCGCCATGGCCGTGCCGCCGTCCACGCCGTTCTTGCGGAGCAGGCTCTCGAATGTGGCGTCGCGTGGCACGACGTCGGCCACCGTGTCGGCCTCGCGCGGCAGCAGCACGTCGCCGCGCGCGGTCACGGGCCGGGGCGCCGGCGCGTACGCGATCACGCCGGCGATGATACCGGCAGCTGCGACGATGAGGACACCTGTTCGCAACGACACAAAGCGCAAGGCAGTTTAGCATTGGGCATGGACGTTCGGACGATCCAAACGCCCGTGGGGCTGCTGAAACTGTCCGCTGGCGAGACAGCGCTGGCCGGCATCTGGCTCAACGCGAAGGGCACGCCGGACCGCGCGCGGCCGACCGGCCTCCTGGCCGAGGCCGAGAAACAACTGGCGGCGTATTTCTTAGGCACGCTCAAGACATTCGACCTGCCGTTGCAGCTG
>JAKALV010000046.1 GCA_021824055.1 Acidobacteriota bacterium | reverse complement strand
CGATCTGCAGCCGTTCCGCCAGGTCGAACGACGCGATCGCCATGTCGTAGCACTCTTCCACCGAGCCCGGCAGCAGCAGCGGATGCTTGGTGTCGCCGTGCGAGTTGACCGCGGTCGAAAGAATGTCCGCCTGCGCCGTGCGCGTCGGCAATCCGGTGGACGGCCCCACGCGCTGCACGTTGAACACCACGGCCGGCACTTCGGCGTAGTACGCCAGGCCGGCGAACTCCGTCATCAGCGACACACCCGGTCCCGACGTGGACGTCATCGCCCGCGCGCCGGCCCAGCTCGCGCCGATCACCATGCCGATGGCCGCGATCTCGTCTTCGGCCTGCACGACCGCGAACGTGGCCTTGCCGGTCTTGGGATCCATGCGGTACTTGCGCAGATAACCGATCACCGTTTCGGGCAGCGATGACGAGGGGGTAATCGGATACCAGGCGACGACCGTGACGCCCCCGAACAGGCAGCCCATCGCCGCGGCGGCGTTGCCCTCGATCAGGATCTTTCCGGCCGTCTTGCTCAGCCGCTCGACCTTGTACTTCTCCGACGGCGTGAAGTGCTCGCTCGCGTACTTGTGGCCGGCTTGCAGGGCGCCCCAGTTGAGCGCCATGGCTTTCGGCTTTTTGCCGAGCTGCTTGTCGAGCGCCTTCTCCATCTCGACGAGGTCGATCGACAGCAGGAACGCCAGCACGCCGTCATAGATCATGTTCTTGACGAGCTTGCGCAGCTTCGCGTCGGGACAGACCTCGGCGACGATCTTGTCGTACGGCACCGGAAAGAACGCGACGTCGTCGCGCAGCGTGTTGAGCTTGAGCGGTTCGTCGTAGACGACCGTGCAGCCCGGTTCCAGGGACAACACATCCTCGCGCGCCGTCTCGGCGTTCATCGCCACAAGAAGATCAATTTCCTTCTTGCGCGCGATGTACCCGCGATGGTTTGCGCGAATGGTGAACCAGGTGGGCAGACCGGCAATGTTCGACGGGAAGAGATTCTTCCCCGACACCGGCACACCCATTTGGAAGATCGATCGAAGTAAGACGAGGTTGGCGGTGTTGCTGCCCGACCCGTTTACCGTGGCTACTTGGATTGTGAAGTCGTTGACAACGCTCATGGCAGGTCAATCGGAAGTATATCAACTCCGATGCGTGCCACGAGCGCGTTTGCGGCGGAAGTTACCGTGTCTTGAGCAGCGCGTCGATGGCCGCGCCGATATCCGACGGACTCTTCACCACCGTCACGCCCGCTTCCGTGAGCGCCTTCATCTTCTCGGCGGCCGTCCCCTGACCGCCGGAGATGATCGCGCCCGCGTGGCCCATGCGGCGCCCCGGAGGTGCCGTCTGTCCGGCAATAAAGCTCACCACGGGCTTGTTGAAGTTGGCCTTGATCCATGCGGCGGCCTCTTCTTCCGCGCTGCCGCCGATCTCGCCGATCATGACGACCGCTTCAGTTGCCGGATCTCCGGCAAACAGGCTGAGGGCATCAATAAACGTCGTCCCGATGATCGGGTCGCCGCCGATGCCGATGCACGTCGTCTGCCCCAGGCCATTGCCGGTCAACTGATGAATGGCTTCGTACGTGAGCGTTCCGCTTTTCGACACGATGCCGACGCGGCCCGGCTTGCAGATGTGGCCGGGAATGATGCCGGCCTTCGCCTGCCCCGCCGTGATGATCCCGGGACAGTTCGGTCCGATGAGCCGCGTCTTGCGGCCTCGCAGAAACGTCATGGCCCGCATCATGTCGAGCACCGGAATGCCCTCCGTGATGCAGACGGCGAGCGGCAGATTCGCGTCGGCCGCTTCCATCACGGCGTCGGCGCCGCCGGGCGGCGGCACGAAGATCACCGAGGCATTCGCGCCCGTGGCGTTGACGGCGTCGGCCACGGTATTGAACACCGGCCAGCCCTCATGCGTGGTGCCGCCCTTGCCGGGCGTGACGCCGCCGACGACGTTGGTGCCGTAGGCTTGCGCCTGCTTGGCGTGGAACGTGCCTTCGCGGCCTGTGAGGCCCTGAACGATCAGGCGCGTGGACTTGTCAATCAGAACGGCCATTGGACTACTTCCCCAGCGCGACGACGGCGGTCGCGGCTTCGCTCATGGTGTCGGCCGTCGTGAAGTTCAGGCCGCTGTCCTTGAGCATTTGTTTCCCGAGTTCCACGTTCGTGCCTTCCATGCGGATGACGATCGGCACGCGCACGCCCAGGTCTTTCACCGCGGCGATCACGCCCTGCGCGAGGATGTCGCAGCGCAGGATGCCGCCGAAGATGTTGATCAGCACGGCCTTCACCGCCGTGTCCGACATCAGGATGCGGAACGCGTTCTTGATCTGCTCCGCGTTGGCGCCGCCGCCGACGTCCAGAAAATTCGCCGGCTCGCCGCCGGCCAGCTTGATGATGTCCATCGTCGCCATCGCGAGACCGGCGCCGTTCACCATGCACCCGACGGTACCGTCGAGCTTGATGTAGTTCAGCGAGAACTTCGAGGCATCGATCTCGAGCGGATCTTCCTCGCTGAGGTCGCGCAGGTCCTTGAAGTCGGGGTGGCGATAGAGCGCGTTGTCGTCGAACGCCATCTTCGCGTCAAGCGCCAGCAAGTCGCCGGCCGCGGTGACCACCAGCGGATTGATTTCGAGCAGCGACGCGTCGGTAGCGACAAACGCCTGGTAGAGCGCCATCATCATCTTGACAGCCTTCCCTACCTGATCACCGGTGAGGCCGAGCTTGAACGCAAGCTGCCGCGCCTGGTACGGCTGCAGCCCCAGCGCCGGATGCGCGAACGCCTTGAAGATGCGCTCGGGCGTTTCAGCCGCGACCTTTTCGATTTCCATGCCGCCGTCGGGGCTGACCATGACGACGGGCATTTGCGTGGAGCGGTCGAGCACGATGCCGAGGTAGAGCTCCCGGGTCATCTGCAGGCCTTCTTCGACAAGCACGCGCTGCACGAGTCGGCCGTGCGGGCCGGTTTGATGCGTCACGAGCGTCATGCCCAGAATCTTGGAAGCGAGGTCGAATGCCTCTGCCGGATTCTTGGCAACCTTCACGCCGCCGCCTTTTCCTCGGCCGCCGGCGTGGATCTGCGCCTTGACGACGACCACACCCCCACCGAGTTCCTGGGCAACGGCCTTGGCTTCATCGGGCGTGACCGCGGCTTTGCCCCGCGGTACGGGGACTCCATATTTTGAGAGGATGGCTTTGGCTTGGAACTCGTGAATCTTCATCGCGACCGAAAGTCTATCAGAGCGTGACGCACGATCGCGCGCGGGTGCTATACAATGTCTGTCGCCAGAGGTCATTCGATGCGCGCATTGCGCATGTTGAGTTCATCAGTCGGTACCAAGGTCATCCTCGCGTTCACCGGCCTTTCTCTATTCGGCTTTCTCCTTGTTCATCTCTATGGCAATTTGCTGGCCTTTCTGGGCCCGGCAACTTACAACGAGCATGCACATGCGCTGATCAGCAATCCGCTGATCATCCCCGCCGAAATCGGCCTGTTGGCGCTCTTCCTCATTCACGTCTTCAAGGCCACCGCAAACTATCTGAACAATCGCGGCGCGCGACCGGACGGCTACCGAATGAAGAAATGGGCGGGTGGCGCCAGTCGCAAGAGCGTGGGCTCCTCCACCATGATCTGGACGGGCCTCGCGACCCTCCTCTTCGTGGCCGTCCATCTGAAGACCTTTAAGTACGGTGCGGTCTACACCAGCGTCGGCGCGGGCGGCACCGAGGAGCGCGATCTCTATCGCCTGTTCGTCGAGGTGTTTCAGCAGCCGGTCTGGGTCATCAGCTACGTCGTGTCGATGATCCTCGTCGGGCTGCATTTGCGCCACGGCATCTCGAGCTCGATGCAGTCGCTCGGCATCATGCCCGACACCCGGACCGCCCTGGTGCTCCGGACGGGACTCGTGCTGGCGGTGGTCATCGCCGGCCTGTTCGCGATCCTGCCGGTCGTGGTCTTCTTCGGGCTGGTGAGATAACGCCATGACGTTAGATTCGAAAGTCCCCTCGGGGCCGCTGGCGGAGAAATGGGACTCGCACAAGTTCGCCAGCAAACTCGTGAACCCCGCCAACCGGCGCAAGCACACGGTGATCATCGTGGGCACGGGCCTGGCCGGCGCATCGGCCGCGTCCTCGCTCGGCGAACTCGGCTACAACGTCCTCAGTTTCTGCATTCAGGACAGCCCGCGGCGCGCGCACAGCATCGCGGCGCAGGGCGGCATCAACGCCGCCAAGAACTACCAGAACGACGGCGACAGCATCTACCGCCTCTTCTACGACACGATCAAGGGCGGCGACTATCGCGCCCGCGAAGCCAACGTGTACCGGCTGGCCCAGGTCAGCGTCAACATCATCGACCAGTGCGTGGCCCAGGGCGTGCCGTTCGCGCGTGAGTACGGCGGCCAGCTCGACAACCGCTCGTTCGGCGGCGCGCAGGTGTCGCGCACGTTCTACGCGCGGGGCCAGACGGGCCAGCAGCTGCTGCTCGGCGCCTACCAGTCGATGCAGCGCCAGGTGGCGCGCGGTCAGGTCAAGCAGTTTCCGAACCGCGAGATGCTCGACCTGGTCCTCATCAACGGCCAGGCGCGCGGCATCATCGTCCGCAACCTCGTCACCGGCCAGCTCGAGCGCTACGTGGCCGACGCGGTCTGCCTGGCGACCGGCGGCTACGGCACCGCCTATTACCTCTCGACGAACGCGGTGGGCTCGAACGTCACGGCCTCGTGGCGCGCCCACAAGCGCGGCGCGCTCTTCGCGAATCCGTGCTTCACGCAGATTCATCCCACGTGCATTCCCGTCTCGGGCGAGGATCAGTCAAAGCTCACGCTGATGTCCGAGAGTTTGCGCAACGACGGCCGGGTGTGGGTGCCGAAGAACACGGGTGACAAGCGCCGGGCGGCCGACATTCCCGAGTCGGAGCGCGACTACTACCTCGAGCGCAAGTATCCGAGCTTCGGCAACCTCGTGCCGCGCGACGTCGCGTCGCGCAACGCCAAGCAGGTCTGCGACGAAGGCCGGGGCGTCGGCGAGACCGGCCTCGCGGTGTACCTCGATTTCAAGGACGCGATCCAGCGCCTCGGCCATGACGTGGTCGCGGCGCGATACGGCAACCTCTTCGAGATGTACGAGAAGATCACCGGCGAAGACCCGTACACCGTGCCGATGCGGATGTATCCCGCCATCCACTACGCGATGGGCGGCCTCTGGGTGGACTACAACCTGATGAGCAACGTGCCGGGCCTGCATGTGCTCGGCGAGGCGAACTTCTCGGACCACGGCGCCAATCGCCTCGGCGCCAGCGCGCTGATGCAGGGGCTGGCCGACGGGTACTTCGTCATTCCCTACACGCTCGCGCACTACATCGCCGGCACCAAAGTCGAGAAGGTCACGACCGATCACGACGCGTTCAAGGAAGCCGAAAACAGCGTTCAGGACCGCATCAACAAGGTGTTGGCGGTCAAGGGCACGAAGACACCGCGCGAACTGCATCGGCAGCTCGGCCGGCTGCTGTGGGACGACGTCGGCATGGCGCGCAACGAGGCGGGCCTGAAGAAGGCGCTCGCGACCATTCCGAAACTGCGCGAGGAGTTCTGGCAGAACGTCGCGGTGCCGGGCGACGCCAACAACCTCAACAAAAACCTCGAGTATGCCGGCCGGGTGGCCGACTACCTCGAGTTCGCCGAACTGCTCGCGCTCGACGCGCTCACGCGCACCGAGTCGTGCGGCGGCCATTTCCGCGAGGAGAGCCAGACGCCCGAAGGCGAGGCGCAGCGCGACGACGCACACTTCTCGCATGTGTCGGCGTGGGAATTCCAGGGGGTCGGCAAGACGCCGACGCTGCACAAGGAGCCACTGGTGTTTGAAGAGGTTCATCCGAGCCAGCGGAGCTACAAATGAAGATTCACCTCAAGGTGTGGCGCCAGGCCGGGCCGACCGCCCACGGCCAGTTCGTCAACTACACGGCCGAGAACGTCTCGCCGCACATGTCGTTTCTCGAGATGCTCGACGTCGTCAACGAGGGCCTCATCCGCAAGGGCCAGGAGGCGATCGCGTTCGACTCGGACTGCCGCGAGGGCATCTGCGGCACGTGCGGCTTCATGGTCAGCGGGATTCCGCACGGTCCGGAGCCGCACACGACCGTATGCCAGCTCCACATGCGCAAGTTCAAGGACGGCGACGCGCTCACGCTCGAGCCGTGGCGCTCCAAGGGCTTCCCCGTGCTCCGCGATCTCATCGTCGACCGAAGCGCGTTCGATCGCATCATCCAGGCCGGCGGCTACACGTCCGTGAATACCGGCGGCGCGCAGGACGCCAACGCGATCTTGATCGGCCGCGATACCGCCGAAGCCGCCATGGACTCGGCCGCCTGCATCGGCTGCGGCGCCTGCGTCGCGGCCTGCAAGAACGCCTCCGCCGCGCTCTTCACGTCCGCGAAGATCACGCACCTC
This sequence comes from Acidobacteriota bacterium, assembly GCA_021824055.1. Classification (GTDB taxonomy): domain Bacteria; phylum Acidobacteriota; class Vicinamibacteria; order Vicinamibacterales; family SCN-69-37; genus SCUN01. The sequence goes on along the minus strand of JAKALV010000046.1, from coordinate 9,830 downwards.
TCGCTGCTGCCGCAGGGCCAGGTGGAGCGCGGCACGCGCGTGCTCAACATGGTCGAGCGCATGGACATGGAAGGGTTCGGGTCCTGCTCGAACGAAGGCGAGTGCGAGGCGGTTTGTCCGAAAGGGATCTCACTGCGCAATATCGCGACGATGAACCGGGAGTACTGGAAAGCGATTCTCAGTTCGTAGGGTTCGAGTGGTTCGTCGGGTTCGTGGGGTTCTGTTCGAGGGGTTCGTGAGGTTCGAGGGGTTCGAGGGGTTCGTGAGGTTCGGGGGGTTCGTGAGGCTGGTTCTCACGGACCCCTTTTTTCTGTACCGCGCCTACTCCGCGCGCAGCGCCACGATGGGATCGGCGCCGGTGGCGCGGCGAGCGGGCACGTAACAGGTCAGCAAGACGACTGCGGCCAAGATCACCGGCACAACGACCAGCGTCAGCCAATCCATCGGGGGGATCGCCAGAACGCGGTGCGAGACTACGCCGACGACCACGAATGCGACGGCAGTGCCGATGACAGATCCAGCCACACTGACGATTGCGCCCTCTCTGAGAACGAGCCGCATTAGGTCGTGGCGATTCGCGCCAAGCGCAACCCGGATGCCCAATTCGCGCTGACGCTGGGACAGCGAGTGCGAGATGACGCCGTACAGTCCAACCATCGCCAGCAACATCCCAGTCAACCCGGCGGCCACAACGATCGCAACGGCAACGCGTCGGCTGAAGCGCAACTCGGCGACCTGCGATGTCAACGCTCTGCTCCGAACGATATTGACCGTCGGGTCGGCCTGCTTCAGCAACGCCGTGATCGACTGGATCGCGCCAGCCGGAGGCCCGTCTGTGCGCGCGACGACCATACTCTCGATATCCACCGGCTGAAGGGGCTGGTACACCATGAGGTTCGGCCCGCCGTCCGGCAATTCTGGCTGAACATCGTCGACAACGCCGACCACTTGGGACCATGACGTTGGTGGCGGATCCGACGGGTCATGTATGGCGAGCCGCTGTCCGATCGGATCAGCGCCCGGCCACAACACGTCTGCGAGCGATCGACTCACGATCGCAACCGCAGGGCCACCGGACACATCCGTGCTGGTGAACTGGCGTCCGCGCACGAGGTTGATCCGGAGTGTCCGGAAGTAGTCTGGTGACACGACGTCGCGCCGAACCCAACGCGCCGCTGGCGAACCCCTCCGGTGTCACGACCGCGCCGACGAAGCGGATGGTCCCTAAGGGAACCGTGTTCGACAACGCCGCGCTGGTCAGCTGAGAACATTGGGCCAGCCCCGCGAACAGTTTGGCTCGGAGGGCTCCTCGTCGACTACGCAAGTCCGCGTAAGCGGCCGGGCTCTGCTGGCATCGCGGCGCCACTGGGAGCTGATACTCAACGCTGACAACCCCTTCCGCCGTGTAGCCGGGACTGGACCATTCCTGCTTCAACAACGCGCGGACCAGCACGCCGGCAACGAGCAGCAGCGTCAACGACAGCGCCACCTGAGGGATGAGGATCCACCGACGCATCTGAGAGCGGTCGCGCCGTGGAGCTGACGTAGCAGAACCGCTGAGCGAACTGAGCACATCGGTCTGTGACGCCTGCCGGGCCGGAATGACGCCGATTAGCAGCCCAGCCGCCAGGCAAACGACTGCCGTGAACACCAGCACGCGCAGGTCAATCGGAACCTCCAGCGACACGCGAGTGGCGTACGATCGCGCCCCAAAAGACGAGGGCAGGTTCACGAGAAACAGCTGCACGAGCGCACGCGCCAACGCGAGCCCGCCGAGGCCGCCCGCCAGTGAAAGCACGAGACTCTCGATCAGCCACTGCCGGACGATTCGCCCTCGCCCGGCGCCCAATGTCAACCGGATCGCGGTGTCCGCTCGACGCGTGATACTGCGAGCCATGTAGAGGCCGATCAGATTAGCTGCCGCGATGATCAGCACGAGCCCGGACACCGCCATCAGAGCGGCCGCCAGCGGCGACACAGGCAGCGTTGAGAGTGCATCGAAGGGCAGGCGCGAGATGCGCGACGGACGCAGCACCGTCGCGACCTTCGCGCCCGGACGGGACGGGGTGTTGCTCGCCGACAGTGTGCTCACGAACGCGGCTGCCTCACCGAACTTCACACCAGGGGCCAGTCGCCCAATGACGACGACGGGCGCCCGCGACAAATACGTCGGGTCCGCGCACGCGTAATCGGCCGCGCGTTGCTGAAGCGGAACCCAATACTCGGTTTGCTCCCACGGGCTGCCGGTGCCGTGGAAGCTCTCCGGGGCGATGCCAATGATGGTGTAGCTCCGGCTCCGCTCGGTCGTGTATCCCCCAACGCCGGGCCCCAGATCGATCGCCGTGCCGATGATCCCCGGCGCGCCATTGAACTGGCGCATCCACAGATCGTGGCTGATGACGACGCTCGGGGTCGCGGTCATTGCTCCCTCGCCGTCGGCGAACGATCGTCCGAAAACAGGCGCGACGCCGAGCACATCGAAGTAGTTGGCGACGACGGCCGCGCCTCGCACCTGCTCTATGCCCTCACCTACTCGCAGCCGAGCGAAGTCCACGGTTGATCCGGTCAGCGCACCGAACAAGTCGGTCCGTTGCGCGATCCTGTCATAGTCGTCGAGCGTGAGCCCCGAGTAGGATCCATTGCTCGCGCGATAGGCGTAGACGAGCTCCTGCGGAGCTCGCACCGGCAGTGGCCTGAACAACACGGCGTTGATTAGACTGAAGATCGCGGCATTCGCGCCAATTCCAAGAGCGAGCACGAGAATGGCGACCGCGGAGAAGCCGGGCGATCTCGCCAGACTGCGCAATGCGTAGCGGACGTCCTGCATCACCTGCTCAGCCACCGCACCGGTCCGCCGCTCGCGAACCGACTCTTTCACTGACTCGATGCCACCCAGCTCCGCGAGCGCACGTCGGCGCGCTTCATCGTCGGGCACGCCGTCGGCGCGCAGTTCCTCGGCGCGCAACGCAGCGTAGCTCTGAATCTCGTCGTGCAGCTCACGCTCCGCGCGATCGCGCGAGCGCCAACGGCGGAGCGTGGCGGTGATCCTGCGTAGCGTTCGCATGTGCCTACGAACCTCCCTCACGAACCTCACGCACCCAACGAACCTTCCGAACAGAACCTCACGAACCCCGCGAACCCGTCGAACCTCCCGAACCCTCTCCTACGACTCGAGCGCCTTCGCCATCGCGAGCGAGAGCGTCTCCCATGCGCGCGTCTCTTCCTGCAGCTGCCGCTTGCCGGCCGCCAACGGCCGGCAGCGCGCCCGTGGCTCGCCCCGAGCGAAGCGAGGCGGCGAGCCGAACCAACCACGCGCGAAGCCCCCCGAACCAGGTCCGATGCACCCGAACCAGGTCCGAAGCCCCCCGAACTCCGAACGGCTTCGTCTATCTTGCCGGAATGCTTGACCCCGGAAACCGAAAGAGCCGAAACCGCCCCACCCTCACGACGGCGTCCGCCGCGCGATATCCAACGATCGGAAAGTCCGCGCCCGTCTTCCAGTCGAATCCGGTGATCCAGAGAAACGTCGTGGCCGCCGGGTCGGTGCTGTTATCGATGTCGACGACGAACTCGGTACCGACGGCAGTGAGGTACTCGGCCACGCGACGCTCGCTGACGTAGCGCTGGTAGTCCCAGCTGTTCACGAGGCCGTCGCCATTGATGAGATGACAGTCGCAGAACCAGGCCGTCTCGCCGGCCGCGTCCAGCTGAAAGATGACCGTGTCGCGCGTCACGTACTTCATGATCGCGCCGCGGAACGGCGCGAGGCCGCCCAGCGGCGGCGTCGAAGCCGGCACGTTGCGGGCCACGACGCCGGCCAGACCAGCGGCGATCACCAGCGCCGCCGCCGTCACCACCCACCCGAGCAGGCGCCGGCGCGCGGCTGACGCGGCGGTGCCGAGTTCCGTCATGCCGATCGCCATCATCAGCAGCACGGCATACGACGGCAGCACCAGGTAGCGCGGCTCGATCAGGTTCGAAAACAGCAGCAGCATCGCGACGTGACCGAGCACACAGAGCGCCAGCAGGCCGCCGAACCCAATCCGCTTCGCGACGAGCGTCGCCGGACCGTCGCGCAACCCCACGCGCACCGTCCACGCCAGCATGACGGCCGCGGCGAGCACGATCACGACGCCCTGCACGGCATCGATCGGATGGAAGATCTGGAGCTCCGCCCACGAGAATCCGAACGGCTTGGACTTGAGCGCGGCGGAGATCGGCAGCCAGTGGCCAAAGATCATGCGATTGGAGGCGAGATACGCGAGCACGATGCCGCCCGAGCCCCCCTGCTCCACTGCGGCCAGGCGCAGCACGCGCATCATCGGCACACCGGCCGATCGTCGCGCCACGGACAGCGCCACAAGACAGATCGCCACCCAGATGAACAGATCAAGTCGCGTGAGCGCCACCAAGGCGCCCAGAATGGCCATCACCCATGCGCCGCGCATCGACGTCGCGCGGCCGGCACCGGCCGACGTCCACTGCTGCCACACCTGTCCAAGAAAGACGCCGCCGATGACAACGTTGAGGTGCGCCTCCATGCCGAAGAACCAGAAGCCCACCTGTGACAGCAGACCGAGCACGCCGAGCACCTGGAGCGGCACGCTCGCGCCGAGCCGGTCGAGCAACCGTACGAGCAGCGCCGCGCCCGCGATCGAGCAGATCCCGGCCAGCACGAACGCCAGCCTGAGTCCGGCGTCAGGCGTCAAGGGCCCGGCCGCGCGGTACGCCGCCGACAGAAGGCCCAGCCACAGCGGCTGGTAGCCGTTGGTTGGCGCGATCCCGTCAAATGTCGAGCCGGCACCGCGCGCCACGTTGCGCGCGATCGTGAGATAGAAGAACGCGTCGTCGTAGGAAAAGAACCGGCGGAAGACCGCCCAGCCGGCCGTGGCAACCACGTACGCGAGGATCGCCGTGTAGATCGCGATGAGCCCATATGGCAGCCGCCGCATCGCCGCCGCCGCGCCTAGTCGAACCGAAGCGCTTCGATCGGATCGAGCGCCGCCGCTTTCGTCGCCGGCCAGAGCCTGAAGAGAATCCCGCCCGCGCCGGCAAACCCCACCGACATGATCACGGCGTTGGCCCCAGCGCCTTCAGGGCGATCCGGACCGTCATCAATGAGGACATGTGGCGCGGATAGTAGCAGACCGGCCCCGGGAGGCGGAACTTCCGGCGGCTATTGTGCGTTACACACTAGTATGCTACCGTGCGCTACACACTAGGCAGACGGGAGATCGACGATGGGCACCCTGGAAACCGGCGACTGGTCCTCCCAACTCAAGCGCGGCGTGCTGGAACTGTGCATCCTCCAGCTGCTGCGCGAGGAGTCCAGCTACGGCTACGAGATCGTCACCACGCTCGACGCGCTCGGCCCCCTGGCCGCCGGCGAGAACACCGTCTACCCCCTGCTCCGCCGGCTCAAGGCCGACGGCATGCTCGAGACCTTTCTGCGCGAGTCGCCCTCCGGGCCGCCTCGGCAGTACTACCGGCTGACGCCGGACGGGCGCAAGCGGCTGACGGCATTGGGTAAGGAATGGCAAGCGATGGCGAGCGCTGTCGATCAGTGCCTGCACAAAGGAGACGCGAAATGACGACCGACCTGCCTCTGGTGAACCGATATCTCACGGCCTTTGACGCGGCATTGATCCAGCTGGCGCCGGCCGAGCGCGCGGAGGTGGTGGCGGAGATTCGACAGCACATCGCCGACGCCACCGCGGCCGGCAAGCCGATCGATGACGTGCTGCGGTCGCTCGGCCCCGTCGAGGCGCTCGCGCGCGCGTATCAGCTCGAACTGCTCGTCAGTCCGCGTCCCAACGCACCGGCGCGGCCGCGCTCGGATCGCTGGCTCAAGGTGATCGGCCTGCTCGCCATCGGCAGCCTCCCGACCTTCATCATCGTCGTCACACTCGGTGCGATCGGGCTCAGCTTCTCGCTCTCCGGCGTGGCGGTGGTCATCGCCGGCATCGCGGACTCGGTGGGCGCGCTTCCCTGGTGGATGACGAGCAACGTGCAGCCGTGGGTCGCCATCGTCCTCGGGGTCGCGCTCACCATCCTCGGTCTGCTGGCCAGTTGGGCCACGGTGGCGTATCTGCGATTCGTCGTCCGCGTCGTCCGCCGCGTGGTGCCGCCGCGCCCGGCCGCCGCGTCATGATGTAAATCCGAAGCGCGCGCCGCCTACTGCGTGTTGGCGCCGGCGGCGTCGAGGCACTGGCGCACAACCGCGAGCAGGTGCTCGAGCGAGAACGGCTTGGCAAGAAACGTGGCGCCGGGCAGACCCGCGACGTGGTCCTGGTATCCGCTCATGAGGATCACGCTGAGATCCGGCCGGGCTTCGGTGAGCCGCCGCGCGAGATCCGCGCCCGAAATGCCGTCGGGCATCACCACATCGCACAGCAGGATATCAATCGACGCCGCGTGCACCTCCCACGTCGCCAGCGCGGCCGGCCCCGTCCCGGCCTCCAGCACGGTGTAGCCGGCATGCGTCAGCGCCTCACCGAGGATGAGCCGCACCGGCTCCTCATCTTCCACAAGCAAAACGGTCTCCGAGCCGCGCGGCAACACCGCGGCCGCCGCGGCCGGCTTGTCCGCGGCATCAATCGCGGCCGCCAATGGCAGAAACACATTGAACGTCGTGCCGCACGACGCGCCGCTTTCCACTTCGATCCAGCCACCGTGCTGCTGGATGACGCCATAGGTAATGGCCAGGCCGAGCCCGGTGCCCCGGTCGGCCGCCTTTGTCGTGAAGAAGGGCTCGAAGATGTGCGGCAGATCGCCTGCGGCAATGCCGGTACCCGTGTCGGCCACACGCACGCAGGCAAAGGTCCCCGCCCGCGCCCGCGGGTGGCGCGCGGCCGTCACCACGTCGAGCCCGATCAGCTCCGTGGTGACGGTGAGGCAGCCGCCTGTCGGCATGGCATCGCGGGCGTTGACGGCCAGATTGAGCATCACCTGGTCGATCTGCCCCTCGTCGGCCTGGATCGGGAGCGAGCGCGACGACGGCGCCAGCGTCACCTTCACATCCTCGCCAATCAATCGCTTGAGAAGCGGACTGAGATCCGCCAGTACCCGGTTGAGGTCGACACGCCGCATCTGCATCGGTTGGTCGCGGCTGAATGCGAGCAACTTTCGCGTCAGATCCGACGCGCGTTCCGCCGCGTGACGAATATCCAGAATCCGCGCGTGGAGCGGATCGCCCGGCTGGAGCTGCGGCAGCGACATCTCGGCGTAGCCACCGATCGCGGTGAGCAGGTTGTTAAAGTCGTGGGCGATGCCGCCCGTCAGCCGGCCCACGGCCTCCATCTTCTGCGCCTGCAACAACTGCGCCTCCATCCGGTGCCGCTCGGACACGTCCCGCACGATCCCCGTGACGCGCCGCTCGCTGCCGCTCATGTGCTCGGTGAGCGACACCTCGACGGCGAACGCGCGGCCGGATCGATGGCGCGCGGTCACGTTGAGTGCGGTCCACGGCATCTGGCGAGCCCACCCTTCGCCGCCCGATGTCAGCACGCGAGCCTGCTCGCCGGGCACGAGCGCGTCCAGCCGCATGCCGGCCAGTTCGCTCCGCTCGTACCCGAACATCGCGGCCGCCGTGTTGTTCCCGAACAAGATGGCGCCGGCCGTGTCGACGGTCAGGATGCCGTCCGGCGCACTTTCCACCAGCGTCCGATAGCGCTGCTCGCTCTCCGCCAGATGCCGCCAGTCCGTGCGCCGTTCTTCGCGCGCCAGCTCCAGCATCCAGAGCAGCATGCCGAGTCCGATCAGGAGCTGGATGAACACATCGACGTACCCAAACCCCGGCCGGAACATCGTCATGCCGGCCGCGGCCGGTTGATCGATCTGCGGGCTGAAATAGTAGAGGGCGCCCTGATCAACGCCGTACACAAAGAGCGACGACGGCAGCAGCGACGAGGCCAGACCGCGGCGCGATCCGCGCGCGACGGCGGTCCATACGGCGGCCGTCACGAACGCGGCGCACACCAGGATGGCGCCGACACCAACCCGCGCGAAATACCGGCGCGCTCCGGCGGACGGATCATCGATCCACAGCATCGTGACGACGACACTCAGGGCCACCGCCAGCACCACGGCCGGCACCTCCCACGCGCCCTTGAGCCGCGCGCGCCGGGTGAACTCCCAGGTGCCGAGCAACAGCCACATCACCTGCAGATAGCCCGCGGCCAGCGTCACCACCGAGACGACAAACCGCGCCAACGACGATGGCGGCAGACTGAGGGCGAGGATGCGACCGGCGACCGCGCCAACCGAATACACGGCAAAGGCCAGCCAACTCCAGATCCAGTAGCGCAGATACGCGCGTCCCTCCTGGCGCTCGAAATATCGCATCACCGCCGCAAACACGAGCGCGCAGGCGATGTGCACGGCGTTGTCGAGCAACGCCATTTCGAGATCTGGAGTCATGACCGGCTGACGGCTCGCGTGACGGCGACCGGGCCTATTTCAGATGCGCCCCGCGGAATGTCGACGGCGGGGTGATGTCCATCAGCTGGGGGATGAGGACGAGTCTCCGAATCATGCGCGCAGCATAGCAGCACCGAGGCCCGAAGCCGCCATTCTGTGCCAGAGTGGCACATGCTCCCCTGGGAGGTTCTGGGCGACACGACGGCGCCCGACGGCACCGTGCTCTCGCTGACGCGGCGCGGCGGCGAGTACGTGATCCTCGCCAACGGCAAGAGTCTCATGTCGAATCGGATGCACGGCTCCGAGGAAGCGCTGGCGGGCTTCGCCCTCGCACGCCTGCCGGATCCCGACGCGCCGCGCGTGCTCGTCGGCGGCCTCGGCATGGGTTACACGTTGCGGGCCACGTTGACGCATCTCCCTCCGGGCGCATCGGTCCTCGTCGCGGAACTGCTGCCGGCAATTGTGGAATGGAATCGCGGCCCACTCGGCCCGCTGGCCGATCATCCTCTGCGCGATCGGCGCGTTCGCGTGGTGCTCGGCGACGTGGCCCGCACGCTCGGCGGCCCGGCGTCCGCCTTCGATGCGGTGTTGCTCGATGTCGACAACGGCCCGGCCGCCTTCACGACGGATTTCAACGGCGGCCTGTACGACAACGCCGGCGTCGCTCGCATCCGCGCGGCGCTCAAGCCGGGCGGCACGCTGGCCGTGTGGTCGGCATGGGACGATCGCAAGTTCGAGCAGCGTCTGCGGTACAGCGGCTTCACCGTGCGCGTGGAACGCGTCCGGGCCCGGCTCCGGAAGGGCGGCCCGCACCACACGATTTTCCTCGCCCAGCGTCCGGGGTGAGGCGGATGCGGTATCTCGGATCCCTGACTCGCTCCCCTCTCGCTGTCGCCTCCGTCGCGTCGCCCTCGCGCCCACTGTTGGCCTGTCCGTCGCCGTCAAGAAATACGGTCAGCCGCTGCATTCCCGCGGCGAGCGTCGTCCGGGACGCTTCGGTCGTGGTCAGGCGCCGCCAAGAATATCGGCGGCCGCGCACGTGAGCTCGGCGAAGTGGTCCTCGCCGTCGGGAATCTCGCCGTCGGTGGCATCGAACAACTGGCGCGCGAACGCGACCATCTCGCGCGACTGCGGCAAGCGCAGGCACGACGGATCCAGGTCGCCGAGGCGGACGCGATCGAGACCGTCGGCATCCTTCAAGAGCGCCACGAGGGGCCAGTCCGGATGATCGCGCGGCGGCATCTCTGAGTCGGGCAGGCAGTGCAGCTCCACCGCAAGCGCGATCGCATCGCGATCCTCGGCCTGTATCCCACCGCTCATGATGTGCAGTTGCAGCGCGGGCTGCGTCTGCCATCTGGCGACCGCATCGGCGCCGTGCCGGCGGCACGCGCCGTCGTGCGTGCGCTCGAGAT
>JAKALV010000331.1 GCA_021824055.1 Acidobacteriota bacterium | reverse complement strand
CCGATCTGTCCGTCGAACGACGATGGCGTCACGTGGACGCGCGTGGCGGCGAAGGGCCTGACGGGCGCGGATTTCGCGACCATCGCCATCGCGCCCAATACCAATGCGCGCCGCATCTACGCGATGGCCGGCGGGCGCGGCGGCGGACTGTTTCGATCCGACGATGGCGGCGACTCGTTCACGTTGATGACGTCGCGGCTCGCCAGCGCCGGCGGGCGGCTGTCTGTGGATCCGAAGAATCCGGACGTGATGTACACGATGGGCACGTCCGTGTACCGGTCCGTGGACGGCGGCCGCACGCTCGACGCGATCAAGGGCGCGCCCGGCGGCGACGACCCGCACGCCATGTGGATCGATCCCACGAATCCGCGCCGGATGATCATGGGCGCCGATCAGGGGCCGGCCATCACGCTCGACGGCGGCGCCACGTGGACGCCGTGGTACACGATGCCCAACGGCGAGTTCTACTTCGTCTCGACGGACAACCAGTTTCCGTACCGCATCTACGCCGCGCAGCAGGACAGCGGCACGGTCTCGATCCTGAGCCGCAGCGACTTCGGCGCGATCCGTCCGAGCGACTGGTATCCCGTCAGCGGCTACGAGCAGGGCCACATCGTCAGTGATCCGCTGAACCCGCGCTATGTCTATTCACACGGCGGCGGTCACGTGATCGTGCGGTTCGATCGGGTCACCGGCCAGTCGGGCCCCGTGTTCACGCCGGCCGCCGACGATCGTTTCGGCCCGCGGCCGGGCATGGACCTGTCGCCGAAGGATCCGCGCTGGATGTTCGTCGGCTCGCAGTACGTTTACGCGTCGAATGACCGCGTGACGTGGACACGGATCAGCGGCGATCTGACGTCGCGGCCGGATCGTCAGGGCCCGGCCGGCACGATCACGGCCATTGCGGCCTCGCCGCTCGACGCGAATCTGATCTGGGTCGGCACGCAGAACGGCCTGGTGCATCTGACGCGCGACATGGGCAAGACGTGGACGAAGGTATCGGTTCCGAGACTCGACGAGGAACCGACGCTGGTCATCTGGTCGATGGAAGCGTCGTCGCACGACGCGGGCACGGCGTACGTCGGCGCGATCGACCTCAGCGACGCGCATGGCCCGGCGCTTTTCATGACGAGCGACTTCGGCGCCACGTGGAAGGACATCAATGCGGGGCTGCCGGCCAACGCGCCGACGCGCGCGGTGCGCGAGGATCCCCGCGAGGCATCGCTGCTGTATGCGGCGACACAACGCGGCGTGTTCGTGTCATTCGACCGCGGCAACGCCTGGCGGCCGCTGCAACTCAACCTGCCGCCCGTCGCGGTCAACGACCTCACGATCCACGGCGACGACCTCATCGCGGCGACATGGGGCCGCGCCATCTGGGCGCTCGACAACGTCACGCCGCTGCGGCAGATCGCGGCGGTGCGGGCGGGCGCCGCCAACGCGTTCCTCTTCGAGCCCGCTGGCGCCATCCGCGTTCGCTGGGACAACAATCAGGACACGCCGCTGCCGCCGGAGGTGCCGCAGGGACAGAACCCGCCAGACGGCGTTGCGATCGACTATTACCTCCGCAGGGCCACTGCAGGACCGGTGACGATCACGATTCACGACGCGGCCGGGGCGCTCGTGCGGCAGTACACGAGCACGGCTCCTGCGCCGGACACGCGCATGCCCAACGTGCCGGCGTATTGGTTCAAGGCACCCATCACGACGTCCACAGCCGCGGGCATGCATCGGCTGATCTGGGACCTGCGCGACCCGACGCCACCGGCGCTCGACTTCGGCGCGGACGGGAACGAGGCCGACACGGTCTCATTCGGCATCATCGCGCCGGCGGTGATCGGCGAGACCTCGAAGCAGCAACCGATCGGCTCGCTGGTGCTGCCGGGGACCTATGAGGTGCGGCTCACCGCGGACGGGCAGACGCTGACGCGCCGGCTGACGGTGACCAATGACCCGCGCAGCGAGGCCACCGCCGCGGATCTCGCGGCACTGCTGCTGCAGGAGCGGCGCCTGTCCGGCGGAATCGACGCAAGCCGCACCGCCATCGACGCCGTGCGCGCGCTGCAACGCAGTGCCCGCGAGCTCGCGGCCGGGCGTGCGCCGCTCGCTGATCCGGCTGCGGCGTTCGATCGCGCGGCCGCCGCAACCCTCACCGCGCTGGCCGGCAACCGCGGCCTCGCGAGCCAGCTCGCCGGCCTCCAGTTCGCCGACTTGAAGCCGACCGCCAGCACCGTGGCGGCCGTCGACACGCTCTGCGCAAAGGCCGATGGCGCATTGACGCGCTACCGGGACTTTGTCGGAAAGGATCTTGTGGCGATGAACGCGGCGTTGGCGGGCGCGGGCGGCAGGACCCTGCCGGCGCCCGCGACCGTGGCCGCGCAGGCATGCGGCGCGGCGCGCTGACGTTCAGTGCTCGAGGAAGTACACAAGCGCCAGCGCGGTCACGCCGGCGATGCACTGGAGCGCCAGGACGACCAGCGACTGCCGCGGCTGCGCGGGCAGATGTGTGACGGCGAAGTACGCGATCACGGGGACCTGCGCCGCCATCAGCAGCTGAAACAGATGCGCCTCGGTCCCCTCGTCGGGCTGCCGCACGCGGCCCACGCGGATCAGGTACTCGACGACAAGCGATGCGGCCGCCGTGGACATGAGCACGGGAAGCAACGCACTGGGACGCCGGAACAGGGACCCGTTCGACATGGCCCGATCATACGCAGATAACTTTGTATTGCCTGCGTCGTTACGGTCGGACGATGGTCACCGTGAAATTGATCGTGGATGCCAGCGTGCCGAGGTCGTAGACGCGCACGCAGTACACGCCGGGATCGACGCTGGCCGAGAGCTGCCCGCCGGCCGAGGTTTCCATGGACTGGGTGAAAAGGCACGCGGAGCCCGTCACGTCCGGAATGCCGATCCCGAAGCCGACTTTCAACGTCGGCGAGAAGTCGAGGCTCGTCAGCGTGGCGGTCGCCGTCCCGGCCTTCGCGGCCGTAAACGTGCGCGACGACGAGCCGCCGACGGCGAGCTGAGTCGTGAAGGTCTCCGTCACCGGCGACACCACGACGGTCGGCGCCGTGGTCGCGGTCGGCGCGGCCGGACCGTTGTCGCACGCCGCGGTCAGCGGCGCGATCAGCACAGCGATGAGCCAGACGCGCGCGCGGCTCATGAGTGAATGATCCTCACCGCGAAATTCAGCGGCGTCGTCATCGTGCCGGGGTCGGACACGATCACGCAGTAACGGCCCGGGGACGCCACCTGGAAGTACTGCGCCACCAGCGCGGCGGTCGTGGTCGTCGAGAACGTCGGATTGCAGGTGGTGCCGTCGGGCACGCCGAAACCGAGCGTGATGCTGGTCGCCACTGACGCTCCGGTCGAGGGCATCGTCAAACTGGCCAGCGTGATGCGGACCGGGTCGGGGTTGCCGATGATGAATGTAAAGAACGCCGATCCGCTGGTATTCAGCGTGCCCTGAAAGATCTCGGTCACCGGCGACACGATCGTATACGTGGTCGGCGCGGTGGCGGTGTTACCGAAGATGCATCCGGTGCTCGAAATCGTGATGAGTATCAGTCCCAGTACAGTCAGACGTCTCATTG
>JAKALV010000045.1 GCA_021824055.1 Acidobacteriota bacterium | reverse complement strand
GATGAACGTAAAGAACGCCGATCCGCTGGTATTCAGCGTGCCCCGAAAGATCTCGGTCACCGGCGACACGATCGTATACGTGGTCGGCGCGGTGGCGGTGTTACCGAAGATGCATCCGGTGCTCGAAATCGTGATGAGTATCAGTCCCAGTACAGTCAGACGTCTCATTGTGGTCGTTGTGTGATGTTAACCGAGAACGCGATATCGCCGGGCAAAATGCCCGGGTCCACACTCCGGGCGCCATCGCCCCGGGCTGGCCCGCCGGCCCGGGACGTGGTGGCCGGACCGGCGGTGGCGTCACAGCCGGTTGTGACGACCGTGGCGCGCAAAAGGGCGGGAAACGCTACTTGGATTTCACCAATTCCACGTCGACGTTGATCTTCACGTCCTCGCCCACGAGGATCCCGCCGGTCTCGAGCACGACGTTCCAGCCCAGGCCGAAGTCCTTCCGGTTGATCGTGGTCCGTGCGCTGAATCCGGCGCGCTCGCCGCCCCACGGATCGGTCTGAAGCCCCTGGCTCTCGACCTCCAGCGTGACTTCGCGCGTCACGTCCTTGATCGTCAGATCGCCGACGAGCTGGAAGGTGTCGCCCTTCACGTTCCGGACGCGGCGGCTCGTGAAGGTCAGCGCCGGAAACTTCTCGGCGTCAAAGAAATCCGCGGACCGCAGATGGGCGTCGCGCTGGGCTTCCCGGGTGTCGACGCTGGCCACATTGACGGTGAGGCTCACCGAGCCCGTCGAGAGATCGTCGGGGTCGAAGGACACCTGCCCCTGCACGTCGCTGAAGCGGCCGCGAACGGTGGAAATCATCAGGTGCTTGACGGCGAATGCGGCTTCGGTATGCGCGGCGTCAATGGTCCAGAGGCGGGAAACGGGGGCGGTGACAGCGGCGGTCATGGGCGGATCTCCTTGTAATGGATGTGTAAGTTACCTAAGAAATGTAACTATATTATAGTAAGTCACTTCCGTCAAGGGGGTCCTGTCTGGTACACTCGGCGGCATGAGCGCCCTCTGCCCCCGTTTCCACAAGGCGATCGAGCTGATCGGCGGACGTTGGACCGGGGCGGTGGTGCGGCTGCTCATGAGCGGCCGGGCGCGGTTCGCCGAGCTGCGCGATGCCATTCCGGACATCAGCGATCGCATGTTGTCCGAACGCCTGCGAATCCTGGAGCTGGAGAGCGTCGTCAGCCGGCATGTGCTCCCGGACCCGCCGGTCCGTGTCGAGTATGAGTTGACCCAGAAGGGCCGCGAGTTGCAGAAGTCGCTGGACGCCATCGGCGCATGGGCGGAGCGCTGGATCGAGCCGCCCGCCGCACCCGCGACGCGGCACGGTCGCCCGGCACGGCCCGCGCGCCCCGCGGGCCCGCCCCGACAGGCGCAGGCCTCGGCCCGCCCCCGTGCCGCGCGCCGCGCCTGATCGGCGCGCATCAGGCGTACCCGCCTGCACCCGCCGCCCCTACAATGAGCTCAGCCATGTTCGTCACGGACATCGATTGCCATCTGTGGAACGAAGGCCGCTGGCGTCGGGCGTGGGAGAAGCTCGGGGCGCGCGCCATCGAGCAGGATCACGCGCCGGGCTATCACTTCGCGGTGTGGGCGCCCGGCGCCGAGCGTGTTTCCGTCGTGGGCGGGTTCAACCACTGGAACGGCGATGCGCACCCGATGACGCCGACCGGCTCGAGCGGCATCTGGCAGCGATTCATTCCCGGGCTTGGCGCGGGTGAGACCTACAAGTTCGAGATCCGCCCGCACGGCGGCCCGCCCTTCCTCAAAGCCGATCCGTTCGGGCTCCTGTGCGAAACGCCGCCGAATACGGCGTCGATCACCGCCAGACTCGACACGTATCAATGGCGGGACGAGGCCTGGATGGCCGCGCGGCGCGCCGGCGGCACGCGCCTCGATCGCCCGATGGCCATCTACGAAGTGCACGCCGCGTCATGGCGGCGCGCGCCGGAGGACGGCCATCGGCCGCTCGACTGGCGGGAACTGGCCCGCGACTTGATCCCGTACGTCGTGGAGCGCGGCTTCACGCACATCGAGTTTCTGCCGGTGATGGAGCATCCGTACGAGCCGTCCTGGGGCTACCAGGTGACCGGATATTTCGCCACGACCAGCCGGTTTGGATCTCCGGATGATTTCCGCTACCTCGTGGACGAGTGCCATCGCGCCGGCATCGGCGTCCTGCTCGATTGGGTGCCCGGACATTTCCCGAAGGATGCGCCGGGCCTGCGCCGGTTCGACGGCACCGCCCTGTACGAGCATGAGGATCCGCGGCAGGGCGAACACCAGGACTGGGGCACGCTGATCTTCAACTACGGCCGTCACGAAGTGCGCAGCTTCCTGATGACGAACGCGCTCTTCTGGCTCGAGTCGTTCCACGCCGATGGTCTGCGGGTGGATGCCGTCGCCTCGATGCTCTACCTCGACTATTCGCGCAAGGCGGGCGAGTGGGTGCCGAACCGGTACGGCGGCCGCGAAAACCTCGACGCGATTGACTTTCTGCGCGAGCTGAATGCGGTCACGCACGACGAGCAGCCGGGCACCGTGATGATCGCCGAGGAGTCAACCGCCTTCCCGGCCGTCAGCCGCCCGACGTGGATCGGCGGCCTCGGGTTCACGTTCAAATGGAACATGGGGTGGATGCACGACATCATCACGTACGCGAGCAAGGACCCCATCTACCGGCGCTGGGAACACCAGCACCTCACCTTCTCCATGCTGTACGCGTTCAACGAGAACTTCATCCTGCCGTTCTCGCATGACGAAGTCGTGCACGGCAAGGGCTCGATGTTGGGCAAGATGGCCGGCGACCACTGGCAGAAGGCGGCCAACCTCCGGGCCTTGTACGCGTTCATGTACGCCCATCCGGGCAAGAAGCTCATGTTCATGGGCTGCGAGTTCGGGCAGTGGCGCGAGTGGACGCACGATCAATCGCTCGACTGGCACCTGCTGGAGCCGGCCGACAAGGGCGACGGCACGCGACCCGCCGGGTACCACTCGCAGATCCAGCGGTTCGTGACGGACCTCAATCATCTCTACCAGCGCGAGGCCCCGCTCCATCAGGTGGACTTCGAGCCGGCGGGGTTCCAGTGGATCGACTGCAACGACAGCGACGCCAGCGTGGTCTCCCTCATCCGGCGCGCGGCGGATCCGGACGACTGGCTGGTGGCGATCGTCAATTGGACGCCGGTCATTCGCGCCGGGTACCGGGTGGGTGTGCCGGAGGCCGGTTACTACAGGGAACTGCTGAACAGCGACGCCGCCATCTATGGCGGCGCCAACATTGGCAACCAGGGCGGACTCAACACCGAGCGGATCGCGGCGCACGGCTGGGCGCAGTCACTCAGCCTCACCTTGCCGCCGCTCGGCGCCATCTTCCTGAAGAAGACCAACCGGGGGAACGAGGTTTCGCGCTGAGCCCAGTCACGTCGGCACGCCGCCGACCGTCCAAAGAAAATGCCAGGGCCCCAAAGGAACCCTGGCATGAATTTCAGTGCTGCGTGAAGAGCCGAACGCTTACTTCAGCGTCGCGAGATACGCCTCGAGCGCTTCGAATTCCGCCGGCGTGATCTTCTTGGTCTTGAGGTTGGTCGACATCAACATCTTCGGCTTGGTCGGCAGCTTCGCTTCCATCGCCGCCGGATCAATGAGCCACTTCTTGATGTCCGCCGCCGACAACTTGGTAGCCACGCCGTCCAGAGCCGAGGCCAGCTTGCCGCCGGTGCCCTTGATCTGATGGCACGTCGCGCACTTGTACGTCGTGTACGCCGCCTTGCCCGCTTCCACTTTCGCATCCTGCGCAAACGCCGCGCCGCCCGCGAACATCACAAACACCATCACTGCAGAAAAACGCTTCATCAGTCCCTCCATCACATCAACAATAAGACCTGCCTACGCACCAATGATTCTACGGGGAAAGAAGCCGACGATGCCGAGGGCGTTGCGGACGGCTTTGCCTGGGCGGTCGCTTGGGGAGATTCCCGCTACCACTGCGGTCGTTTCCGCAGACTGATGCGGCATCGTCGGCTGTCCGGAGACCATCGCGCGTATACCCTCGTCAGATATCACTCTGTAAGTCATTGTGAATTAGTGGCTTACAGCTCCAGCCGTGTTGACGATACACCGTGCGACAACTCTCCTTCGATCTTAGAGAGAGCAAGCCGCGTGCCAGGCGATCTTCCGTCGGCCGGTCGCAGGGCCACCTGCACGAGCTGGCATCGCCACAGCGGTGGGCTCCGCCGGTCAGACGGGTTCGAACTTCGCGGTGAAGTGCCGCAACACCTTCGGCGCGTGGGTCATGCGGTACCCGCCGAGTGCGGCCCGGCGGCTCCCGACCGCGGCGACCACTTCCGCGACGAAGTCGATGTGCGACTGCGTGTAGACGCGGCGCGGGATGGCGAGGCGGACCAGATCCATCGCCGCCGGCGTCTCGCGGCCGTCGTGGTGCAGGCCGAACATCACCGTGCCGATCTCCACGCCGCGTACGCCGCCTTCCAGATACAGCGCGTTCACGCACGCGATGCCCGGGTACTGCAGCGGCGGGATGTGCGGCAGCATCGCGCGCGCGTCGATGTAGATCGCGTGGCCGCCCGGCGGCTGAATGATCGGCACGCCGGCGGCCAGCAGCTTCTCGCCCAGATACGCCGTCGACCGGATGCGATACTGCAGGTACGGCTCCTCGACCACCTCTTCGAGTCCGCGCGCGATCGCTTCGAGATCGTAGCCCGCCAGCCCGCCGTACGTCGGGAAACCCTCGGTGAGGATCAACAGGTTTCTGGCGTTCTCGGCCCAGCGATCGTCGTTCATCGCGAGGAAGCCGCCGATGTTCGCCAGGCCATCCTTCTTGGCCGACATGGTGCACCCGTCGGCCAGGGAGAACATCTCCTTCGCGATCTCCTTGGGCGACCGGTGCGACTGCCCCGCCTCGCGCGTTTTGATGAACCAGGCGTTCTCCGCGAACCGGCACGCGTCGAGGAACAGCGGCTTGTGGAACTTGTCACAGAGCGCGCGCACGCCGCGGAGGTTTTCGAGCGACACGGGCTGCCCGCCGCCCGAGTTGTTCGTCACGGTCACCATCACCAGGGGCACGCGATCGCCGCGCTCGGTCAGCAGATGGTCCAACGCCTCGAGGTCAACGTTGCCCTTGAACGGATGCACCAGCGACGGAATCCGTCCTTCGGGAATGACCAGGTCCAGGGCTTCGGCCTCTTCGACCTCGATGTTCGCGCGCGTCGTATCGAAGTGACTGTTGTTCGGGACGATGTCGCCGGGCGTGAGGATGGTGTGAAAGAGGATGCGCTCGGCGGCCCGGCCCTGGTGCGTGGGAATGATGTGCGTGAAGCCCGTGAGATCGGCGACGACGTCGCGGAAGCGATAGAACGAGCGGCTGCCGGCGTAGCTCTCGTCGCCCTGCATCAGCGCGCCCCACTGCGCCGACGACATCGCCCCGGTGCCCGAGTCGGTGAGCAAATCGATCAGCACGTCCTCGGCGCGGAGCAGGAACACGTTGTAGCCGGCCTCGCGGAGCCGCAGTTCACGCTGCTCGCGGGTGGTGAACTTGATGGCTTCAACGGACTTGATACGGAAGGGTTCGATGATCGTCATATGGGGATGGCGGCGCTACGGCTCCGCCCTGCCTGTCTCATTCTGCATCGCTTCCCACAACGCCGCGACGTGTTCGCGCTCGGTGGGGGCGGCGCCAATCGAAATGCGCACCATCCAGCGACCGTCGAGGATGGCCGGCGTGAGATAGGCGGCGCCGGAGCGGTTCAGCCGATCCGCCCACGCTTGAGTGTATGCGTCAATCCGCTCGGAGGCACCCGTCGCCTCGAGCGGCTCGCCGACCAGCCAGGCGGGCTCGTGCCGCACGCACAATGTCTGCAGCGTGACGGGCGCCAGGATTTTCCAGCCAGGCGTCGCGCGAATCTGGTCGGCGAGCCATTGCGCGTTGGCAAGATCGCGACGCAGCCTCGCCTGCAATCCTTCCACGCCCTGTTCGCGGATCAGGAACCACAGTTTCAGCGCGCGGAAGCGGCGGCCAAGCGGCAGCCCCCAGTCGCGGAGGTTCTTCACCCGCTCGTCCACGGACGACCGCAGGTAGCTGGGATTGGTCGACATCACGCGGATCAAATGCTGGGGATCGCGCACGTAGTACAAGGACGCATCGAACGCGGCGCCGAGCCACTTGTGCGGGTTGATCACGATCGAATCGGCGCCTTCAATGCCGTTCCACATGTGGCGTAGTTCAGGCAGGATCATCGCGGAGCCGGCCATCGCGGCGTCCACGTGCAGCCATACGCTGAATGCCTTCGCGACCGGCACGATCTGCTCAAGCGGATCGTACGCCGTCGAGGTCGTCGTCCCGGTGGTGCATACGATGGCGCAGGGCACGAAGCCGGCGGCGACGTCGTCGCTGATGCGCGCGCGGAGTGCATCGGGGCGCATCGCGTAGTTCGCGTCGTGCGGAATGATATGAATGTTCGCCCGGCCGAGACCCGCGAGCAGCGCCGCCTTGTCCACGGAACTGTGTGCATGCGCCGTCACATAGACCGAGAGTGGCTTCGGCTCGGCCTGGAGACCGGCCCGGCTGAGGCTGTAGTGGGTGGCCTGCTCCCGGGCAGAGAGCAGCGCAATCAACGTTGACGTGGACGCCGTATCCTGAATAACGCCGCTCCAGGCGTCAGACAGGCCGACCATCTGGCGCATCCAGTCCGTGACCACTTCCTCGACTTCCGTCAGCGCGGGGCTCGACTGCCAGGACAGGCCGAGCACGCCGAGGCCGGTGCTCGCATAGTCACCGAGCACGCTGGCCAGCAGTCCGTTGGACGGGAAATAGCCAAAGAAGCGCGGATGCTGCCAGTGAGACAGACCGGGCAGCACAATCGAGTCGAGATCCGCGAGCACGTCAGCGAACGGTTCGGGCCGAATCGGCGGCTGTTTCGGCAGCTGCGCTCTGATCTCGCCGGGCTCCGTGCGCGCCATTACCGGGCGGTCGGCGACCGAGGCGCGATAGTCCGCGATCCAGTCGATCAGTTGATGTCCGTAGGCACGGAATTCTTCGGGCGTCATGCCCCAGACAATATGGCTTCTCCGGCCGCGATGCCAGATGGCGGCGCCCTCGCCATCGACGGGGAACTCCCCGTAGAATTTCCCTGATGGCATTCACCGGATTCGACCGATCGTTCTTTGCGTTCTTCAAGTCCCTCAAGGCCAACAACAACCGTGAGTGGTTCGCCGAACACAAGGCGCAATATCAGCGGGACGTGGAAGGACCGGCGCTGGCATTCATCGAGGATTTCGCTCCCAGGCTGAAGAAAGTCAGTCCCCGGTTTGTGGCCGATCCCCGGCGTGTGGGCGGCTCGATGTTCCGCATCTACCGCGACACGCGGTTCTCGCACGACAAGACGCCGTACAAGACCCACGCCGGCATCCGCTTCTGGCATGACGGCAAGGACCTGGACAGCCCGCCATCTTTCTACCTGCATTTGTCGCCCGGCGAGCTGTTCGGCGGCGGCGGCTGCTGGCACCCCGATCCGGTGGCGCTACGCAGGATTCGCCTGCACATCAACGACGCCCCGAGAGAATGGAAGAAGGTGCTGGCGTCGGGACTCGAGATCGAGGGCGAATCGCTCAAGCGCGTGCCGGCCGGGTTTCCGCCCGACCATCCGTTTGCCACCGATCTGAAGCGCAGGGATCTGTTTGCGTCGGAGGAGTACACGCTGCGCGATGTCGCATCGGCAGATTTCATCGATCGCTATGTGGACACCTGCCGGCGCATCGCGCCGCTCATGAAGTTCCTGGTGGCCTCCGCCGGGCAGCGCTGGTAGATCACTCCCCCCAAAAAACACAAGGACACCCTTCCACGAGGAAGGATGTCCTTGTGTGACGTTCGCGATGCTCCGGCCCGACGCAATGAAGTGTCGCGGTAGCGACGGCCGCCAGCAGGCGGCAGGTGCGGGGGCTAACGGAAGCTGTTCTTCGTGTCCGCCCGGTTGCCCGCAGATCCAGGCATGTCGCGCCCCGGACACTGCGGGCGATGGTGGTTCGGCGGAGCACCTTCAGCACTACCGTTCATGCTGCGAACCTCCTTTCCGATGCGATCCATCCTTTTCTGTCAGCGTTCGTCACGTTTGGCAACGCGCGATGGATCTGATGTCAAGGTAGGCTTCGATCTAAGCTTTGTCAAGATGGCAATTGATCTGACGCGCGCGCCGGGCGCGCCGGGCATCGCGCCGCGCTGGACATCGAGCGCGAAGAGCGGCGTGGGTACCGCGATCAGCGCGGACAGCCGGGTCTGGTTCACGCTGAGCCACGGCATTCTCAACGAGGTGTACTACCCGGAGGTCGACTCGGCGTGCACGCGTGATCTGGGATTGATCGTCACCGGCGCCGCCTCGTACTTCTCCGAAGAGAAGCGTC
Organism: Acidobacteriota bacterium; assembly: GCA_021824055.1. GTDB lineage: Bacteria > Acidobacteriota > Vicinamibacteria > Vicinamibacterales > SCN-69-37 > SCUN01. Next base: position 7,893 of record JAKALV010000045.1, on the reverse strand, counting down.
ATGCCACGTCACGCGTGTCGCTGCTGGCGCCAGGCGTGCCGGCGTTTCACCTTCGCAACACCGCACTCGACGGCCGTTACGAAGTGGAGAAGGACGTCCTCACCGACCCGGCGAGCGATGTTGTGCTGCAGCGCATCCGATTCACTCCGCGCATGGGCTCCCTGGCCGACTATCGGCTGTTCGCGCTGCTGGCGCCGCATCTGAACAACCGCGGCGCCGGCAACACCGCATGGGTCGGGCACGTCGATGGCGTGCCCGTGCTGTTCGCCGAACGAGACGGCCACGCGCTGGCGTTTGCCTGCTCGACGCCGTGGCGGTCGCGTTCAGTCGGCTTCGTGGGTGTGTCCGACGGCTGGCAGCAGCTTCGGGCCGACGGGTGGTTGGCCGAGCCGTACGAGCGCGCCGACAGCGGCAACGTCGCGGTCACCGGAGAGATCGATCTCGCCGCGTCGGGCGGCACCGTGGTCCTGGCGCTCGGCTTCGGAGCGACGGCGGCCGACGCGGGCCGGCGCGCGGTCGCGAGCCTCAGTCACGACTTCGACGTTGTGGCCGCCAACTACATCGCCGGCTGGCGGCAATGGCACTTCACGCGCACGGCGTCCGCCGCAGCGCCCGATACTCGCCCGCTCGTTGACTTCAGCACCGCCATCATGCGCGCGCACGAATCAAAGACATTTCCGGGCGGCGTGATCGCGAGCCTCTCGGTCCCATGGGGATTTCGCAAGGGCGACGATAACCTCGGCGGGTATCACCTCGTGTGGCCGCGCGACCTCGTGGAAACGGCGGGCGGGTTTCTTGCCGCGGGCGCGCATGACGATGCGGCGCGGGCGCTGCAGTATCTGCAACACACCCAGGAAGCCGACGGACACTGGGGCCAGAACATGTGGATCGACGGCTCGCCGTACTGGCCGGGCCTGCAGATGGACGAAACCGCCCTGCCCATCCTGCTCGTTGATCTGGCCGGCCGCGCCGGCGCGTTGACGCCGGCCGAGCGCGCGCAGTACTGGCCGATGGTTCGCCGCGCCGCCGGCTTCATCGTGCAGAACGGCCCGGTCAGCCCGCAGGATCGGTGGGAAGAAGATCCGGGATACTCGCCGTTTACGATCGCCGCCGAGATTTCAGCGTTGCTCGTCGCCGCGGACGAAGCCGACCGGAACGGCGAGCCGGCGGCCGCGCAGTTTCTACGCGACACGGCCGACACGTGGCACGCCTCGATTGACGACTGGATCTACGTCACCGGCACCGAACTGTCCGCGCGCTGCGGAGTCGATGGGTACTACGTGCGGGTGACGGCGCCCGACGTCGCCGACGCGGCATCGCCCAAGGACGGCTTCGTGCCCATCAAGAATCGCCCGCCGTCGAGCGCGACGGCGCGGGCGGCGCTGACGGTGAGCCCGGACGCGCTCGCGCTCGTGCGATTCGGCCTGCGCGCCGCCACGGATCCGCGCATCACGAACACCGTCACGGTGATCGATGCCGTGCTCAAGGCCGAGACGCCGCGCGGGCCGGCGTGGTACCGCTACAACGGCGACGGGTACGGCGAACATGAGGACGGCAGCGCGTTCGACGGCACCGGCATCGGCCGCCCGTGGCCGCTGTTGACCGGAGAGCGCGCGCATTGGGAACTGGCCGCCGGACGCGCCGGACGCGCGGCCGAACTCGCGCGCGTGATGCAGGCGTTCGCCGGCGACAGCCAGTTGCTGCCCGAGCAGGTGTGGGACGCGGCGGATCAACCCGATCGAGAACTCATGGCGGGCGACGCCACCGGGTCCGCGCGGCCGCTGGTCTGGGCGCATGCGGAGTACGTGAAGCTGTGCCGCTCGATTGAGGACGGGCGCGTGTTCGATCAGCCGTTGCAGGCGTTCGCGCGCTACGTGAGCGCGGCGCCCCCCACGCCTCGCACGGTCGACTGGCAGTCGTGCCACAAGATCCGCACGATGCGGCCCGGACGCACGCTGCGGATCAAGACGAAGACGCGCGTGGTCGTGCACGCCGGCGTCAACGGCTGGTCGGCTGTGCAGGACCATGACGCTGTCGATACCGGTCTCGGCGTGTGGATCACCGACCTGGACACGCGCGGACTCGTCGCCGGCAGCCAGGTCGACTTCACCTTCTACTGGCCCGACACGGGCCGGTGGGAGGGCACGGATTATCACGTGCGGGTCGAAGACGCGCCGCCGGCCTTCGCCGCGGTCTGACGCCCGCCGCCACCGGCCGTGCGGCGCCTACGCCTTCATCGCCGCGAGCACGCGGGCCGGCGTCATCGGCAACTGATGCACGCGCACGCCGATGGCGTCGAACACGGCGTTGGCCAGCACCGCGCCCATCGGCACGATGGCCGGCTCACCGGCGCCCTGCGCCGCGAGATTCGGCGACTCGAGCAACACCGTCTCGATCTTCGGTACCCACGAGAAGCGCGGCAGTTGATACGTGTCGAAGTTGCTGTCGATCAGTTCGCCGTTCTTGAAATGCACTTCTTCGGCGAGGCTGTAGCCCAGGCCCATCGTGAGACAGCCTTCCGTCTGCTGTGCCGCGCCCTCGGGATTCACGACCACGCCCATGTCCTGCACCGAGAGCAACCGCACGACCTGGATATGGCCGGTGGCCTTGTTGACGTGCACCTGCGCCATGTTGACGGCGTACGTGCCCGCGTCGATGCCGCACGCGACGCCAAGGCCGCGGCCGCTCGGGCCGGGCTTCGGCGTCCAGCCGAACGCCTTCACCGCCGCTTCCAGCACGCGGCGCATGCGCGCATCCGCCAGATTGTGCAAACGGAACTCGACGGGATCCATGCCGGCCTTCGCGGCCATCACATCGATCTGCGATTCGCGCGCCCACGCGTTTGCATTGGCGCCCGGCGCGCGCCACGGCCCGATGCCGAACGGATGCATGCCGGCGGGATTGCCGTTCCATCCGCCGCGCACCACGGTGCGATGGTTCGGAATGTCATAGATGTGCTCGACGCCGCGCGAGCCGGAGCCCACCGCCACCAGGTCCCAGAAGACGATCTTCTTCGCCGCATCGATGCCGGAGCGAATCGTGTGCACGGCCGCGGGATCGAATGTATCGAAGTAGAACTCCTCCTCGCGGCTCCACACCACGCGCACGGGCACGCCGGCCGCCATCGCGAGACGCGCGGCCTCCACGCCTTGCTGCGATGCGCTCTTGCCGCCGAACCCGCCACCGACGTACGGCGTGATCACGCGGACCTTGTCGGCCGTCAATCCCAGCGCCGCTGCTACCTGTGACTTGAGCGGAAACGGCGTCTGCGTGCCGGCCCACACGGTGACTTTGCCGTTCTCGACCGCGGCGACGGCCGAATGCGTTTCCATCGCCGCATGCGCCACATATCCCTTCCGATACGTCTCGCTGAACACCGACGTCGCAAGCTTCTCGCCGGCGGCAAGATCACCACCTCGGAACGGCGTGTCCCCCGCCGGGGCAGTCTTGACGAGGTGATCGAAGATCGTCGCGTCCGTCAGCGTCGACGCCGACGGCGTGTAGGTGGCCTTGACCAGACCCAGCGCCTTGTCGGCTTCGTCGCGATGCGCGTGCAGTACCGCCACAAGATCGCGATCGCGCACGACGCGAACGCCCGGCACCTTTTCGGCCGCCGATGTGTCGAGGGTCGCGAGCACCGCGCCATGCGCGGGCGGCCGGACGATCCGCGCGTGCAGCGCTCCCGTTGGCACGATGTCGCCAGCGTACTTCGCCTTGCCCGTCACCTTCTCCAACGCATCGCGCCGCGGCGCGGTCTTGCCGGCGATGGTGAACGCGGACACCGGCTCGAGCGCGGGCCGGCCCTCCAGGCGGCGCTCGATGCGCTTGCCCTCGGTCAACTGGCCGTAGGTGACGCGCTTGGCGCGGTCTGTCTTGTGCACGACGGTTCCGGCTTCAACGGCGAGGTCGGTCACTGGCACCTGCAGTTTTTCAGCGGCCATCTCGAGCAACACACCCTTGGCTTCGGCCGCGGCGCGGCGCAGAACCGGACCAAACTGGCGGATGCTGAGCGAGCCGAACGTGCCGCTGTCGAACGGGCACACGTCCGTGTCGCCCATCACGATGTCAACGGCACTGAGCGGCACGTCGAGTTCTTCGGCGGCGAGTTGCGGCAGCGATGTCATCGCGCCCTGCCCGAGCTCGACCTTGCCGACCAGGCACGTGACGCGGCCGTCGGCGCCGATGTGCAGGAACGCATTCAGATCCGCGGGCGTCCCGCCGCCTCGTCCGCCCTGCGGCAACTCGAGCGAGCCGCGGCCCATGAGCGGCTCGACGAAGAACATCACGAGCAACCCGGTCGTGGTGAGCTTCAGGAAATCACGTCGATCGATGGTCTGAACGAAGCCCCAACCATCCGGCACTTCGAGGTCGTTGTTGAACGGGCTCATCGCGCGCCCCCTTTCATCGCCGCGGCGGCCGTGGTCACGGCGTCGACGATGCGCACGTGCGCACCGCAGCGGCAGAGGTGGTCTTCCAGTTCTTTGAGGACCTCGGCGGGCGGGGTCTTCGGATCCTTGAGCAGCTTCGCGTACGCGCCCATGATCATGCCGGACGTGCAGAAGCCGCACTGAAAGGCGGCGTGCTTGATGAACGCGTCCTGCAATGGATGCAATCGGCCGTCCGTCGCCACGCCTTCGATCGTGGTGACGGTCTTGCCTTCCACGTCGCCGACGGCAGTGGCGCACGCTCGAACCGCGTCGCTGTTGATCACCACCGTGCAGGAACCGCACGAGGCCTGGCCGCAGCCGAACTTGGTGCCGGTCAGGCCGAGATCGTCGCGCAGCACCCACAGCAACAAGCGATTCTCGTCTGTGGTGACGCGGGTAGGTTTGCCGTTGAGCGTGAATGAGACCGTTTTCATGCGTGTACTCCGGAAGGCGGGTACATGCACAGCTTGTGCCCCCTGACGACAGGAGAAATCAGGCGCAATATCGATGATCTCGCGGCGGTCCGCGCCTGCCACGGCGTGGAATCACTGACGCGCGGGGAGAAACCCGCGTGGGGGGGGCGGCTCGCAACCGCGCGCCAGCAGACGAGAGGGCATCCTCCCCGTAGGTAAGGATGCCCGTCGGCAACGTTCGCGCTGGCCTCAGGTCCTCTGCTCGAAGTGTCGCCGCAGCGACGACCGCCAACAGGCGGCAGGTGCAGGGTTTCAGAAGCAGTGACGGACATTGCCCGCCTTTGAACTGTGAATCGGCCAGCCGCGATAGAACTTGAATCGGGTTCACGGGCCTGATCTAACAGGGACAGTCGCGTGCGCGCCGCTGTGGTAGCGTGGCCCTCGGAGACCACATGACTATTGGAATGATCGGGTTGGGCCGGATGGGGTCCAACATGGCGCGGCGCCTGATACGTGGCGGTCACGCGGCCGTCGTATACGACCGTTCATCCGAGGCGATGGCCGCGCTGGCCGGCGACGGGGCCACCGGCGTGACGTCGCTCGCGGAACTCGTCGCCGCGCTCCCCGCGCCGCGCGTCGTCTGTTTGATGATTCCGGTCGCCTACGTCGACGCCACCGTCGACGCGTTGCTTCCGCTGCTCTCGCCCGGCGACATCGTCATCGACGGCGGCAACTCGCATTACCAGGACGACATGGCGCGACAGGCCCGGCTGTCGCCTCGCGGCGTGCAGTACGTCGACATGGGCACGAGCGGTGGCGTGTGGGGCCTCGAACGCGGCTACTGCCTCATGATCGGCGGCGAGACCGGCATTGTGCGATTCCTCGACCCAATGTTTGCCGCGCTGGCGCCAGCCGGCGGGTACCTGCATTGCGGTCCCTGCGGCGCCGGCCATTTTGTGAAGATGGTGCACAACGGCATCGAGTACGGATTGATGGCCGCGTATGCCGAGGGCCTCAACATCCTGCGGCACGCCAACGCGGGCAAGACGCGCGCGGAGGCCGACGCGGAGACCACGCCGCTCGCGCATCCCGAGCACTATCAATTCGACTTCGACCTGGCCGCCATCGCCGAAGTCTGGCGGCACGGCAGCGTCATTCAGTCGTGGTTGCTCGATCTCACCGCGGTCGAACTGGCCAAAGACCCGTCGCTCGGGGGATTTGCCGGCCGTGTCTCCGACTCCGGCGAAGGCCGGTGGACGCTGCAGGCCGCCAACGACGAAGGCGTTCCCGCGCCGGTGCTGGCGGCTGCCCTCTTTCAGCGGTTTGCCTCGCGCGGCGCCGACGCGTTCTCGGCGCAGGTCCTGTCGGCGATGCGCCTCGGCTTTGGCGGGCACGCGGAGAAGAAATGACCGATCACCCAGCGTCCGACGCGCTTGTCTTCTTCGGCATCACCGGCGATCTCGCGTACAAGAAGATCTTCCCGGCGCTGCAGGCGCTGGTGCAGCGCGAGCGGCTCAACGTGCCGGTGATCGGCGTCGCGCGCTCGCAACTGAGCGACGCCGATCTGATCGAACGCGCGCGCGCCAGCATCACCGAACACGACACGCTCGATCCGGCCGCGTTTCAGAAACTGTCGAGCCTGCTCGGACACGTGTGGGGCGACTACAGCGACGCCGCCACCTTCACGCGGCTGCGCGAGCGCCTCGGCAACGCGAAGCGGCCGCTCTTCTATCTGGCCGTTCCGCCCAGCCTGTTCCCCACGGTCGTTCAGCATCTCGCCGATTCCGGCTGCACCGCCGGCGCGCGCATCGTGATCGAAAAGCCGTTTGGGCGGGATCTGCAGTCGGCGCGATCGCTCAATACGCTGCTGCGAACGGTCTTTCCGGAAGACTCGATCTTCCGGATCGATCACTACCTCGGCAAAGAGGCCGTGCAGAATCTGATGTACTTCCGGTTCGCGAACACGTTCCTCGAGCCGCTGTGGAATCGCCACTACGTCGACAGCGTGCAGATCACCATGGCCGAGAGCATGGGCGTGGCGGGGCGCGGCGCGTTCTACGACGAGACCGGCGTCATTCGCGACGTCATCCAGAATCACCTGCTGCAGATCATCAGCTATCTCGCCATGGAAGCGCCGTCGTCGACCTGGCCGGAAGCCATCCGCGACGAGCAGGCCAAGGTGCTGCGGACGATCCGCCCGCTCTCACCGGAGCATCTCGTGCTGGGACAGTTCCGCAGCTACCGGCAGGAGCCGGGCGTCGCGCCCGATTCGCGCGTGCCGACGTTTGCGGCGCTGCAACTGGCCATCGATTCGTGGCGCTGGGAAGGCGTGCCGTTCTTCATTCGGGCCGGCAAGTGTCTCGCGGAGTCGCGCACGGACGTCATGGTGGAATTGAAACCGGCGCCGCCGGTCGTCTTTCAGCAGGCCGCGCCGCGGGGCGCCAACTACGTGCGGTTCCGCCTGTCGCCGGACGTGGCCATCAACATCGGCGCGTACACCAAGGTCCCCGGCGAAGGCATGGCCGGACAACCCGTCGAGCTGTCGGTCGCTTCCGGCACCCGCCAGGGCGTGGGCACGCGACTGGGCCCCTACGAACGATTGCTCGGTGACGCCATGACGGGCGACGCCACCCTCTTTGCGCGCCAGGACGTCGTCGAGGCCGCGTGGGCCATCGTGGATCCCGTGATCAAAGACCCGGCGGCGCTGCTGGAGTACGACTGCGGTGGCTGGGGCCCGGCTGATGCGGATCAGTTGGTCGCGTCGTTCGGCGGGTGGGCTGGGCGCTGAATTCGAGCAGGACGGCCGGCATGACAGCCGTGGGCTGTTCCGTATTGCACAGGGCTGGCGGTGTGTCTTCCGGTACAGACCCGGCCCGCGGCCTCCTCTACGATGCCTGCATGAACAAGCAGATCATCTCCAAGGCCACCGCCGTCGCGACCGCGAAGCCGATGACGTCGAAGCGGAAGACGGCGGTCAAGATGGATCTGAAAGGCACCACGGCACGCAGCGCGGAATTGCGGCGGATGCTGATCGGGCGGCGGAGCGAACTGCA
>JAKALV010000330.1 GCA_021824055.1 Acidobacteriota bacterium | reverse complement strand
TCCTTGTTCGGCAGGTTCAGGATGCTGACCGGGAGCACGCGCGGCAACACGCCCGCGCATGCCACGATGAACGCCGGCAGCATGAACGACAGCGAACTGCCGATGACGATGAACTTGATCCGGTCCATCCATGCGTCGGGCTCGCCGGCCGGGTTGAAGTGCACCGCCATCGTCGGCGGAAACCACTGGCCGTAATAGATGAAGAACGCCAGCGTTCCCGAGGTGAGCACCAGCAGCAGGGCCAGCGGCAATGAGACACGCGACGTCATGACGGAAACCACTCCAGCGGACGATCGGCCACCGGTCCGAGCGCGGCCGCTTCGCGATAGTAAGTTTGCAGCCCTTCGATTGCGCGCGCATCCAGCGAGAAGCGCATGTTCTCCCGCAGGTACGCCCGCGCCACGGCCTGCCGCGCGGGATCGCCGGCGCAATATGCGTCGGCCACCAAATCCGAGTTGGCGCGGCCGCGCGCCGCGGCGTCGTTGAGGATGCCCACGACGGCCGCGTCCGCGGCGTCGGCGCGGCCCGACCAGAACGCCCAGACGAACGGCAAGCCGGTCATCGACGTCCACGCGGCGCCCAGGTCGATCTTCAACGCGTGATGCGCGGACGCATCCGCAAACAGCGCCGGATCGCCGATCAGCAGTGCCGCGTCCGCGGCGGCCAGCATGCCGTCCAGATCGGGCGCGTGCGGCACGAACGCCGGCGCAATGCCGAAGAACCGTGCACAGAGAATCCGCGTCAGCATGGCGGACGTGCGGGAACTCGTGTCGAGCGCGATCGACCGCACGTCGTCGATCGGCTTGCGGGTGAAGAGCGCGACCGAGGCAACGTGCCCGTCCGATCCGATGCAGACGCCGGGGACGATCCGGTCGCCGGGCCGGTCGAGATACGTGATCGACGGCACCATCCCGAGATCGATTTCGCCGTCCGCCAGCAGACGGGCGCAGAGGGACGGCACATCGAACCGCAGCGACACGCCGGGCTGCTGGTCGAGGCCGTACACCAGCGGACGCACGTTCAGGTAACTGACGGCACCGAGTCGAACGATCCGGCTCACGCGACCAGCTCGTATCGCCCGTTGCGTTCCGACGGCTCGGCGAACGCGGCACGGATCTGCCGCTCGATGTCGGCCTTCGGCGATCGGCGAACGCCCATCTGCTCGATGTCCACCGGCGAGACCGCATCGATGTCGTCGGCGCCGTATTCGATCGCGACCTGCGCCAGTTTGGGTCCGTATAACGCCCAGTCCACCTGGATATGCGGAATGGATGTAGCCATGAGGCGCGCGATCACGATCGTCTTCACATCGTCGTACCCCGTCGACGGCGCATCGGCGGGATCAATGCGCGGCAGCGGCGCAAACGCGCGGAGCACGCCGGTCTCGCGCTGCAGACGAACCACGCGCTCGATCAAGTCGATCCGCGCCGAGAACGGCGCCTGACTGACCGTTGCCCGATGCACGAACAGACCGCCATGAATCACCGCCCGAACCGCTTCTTCAAGGTCATCGCCGAGCCGATCCACGGGCACGTCGGCCACACCGCGCAAGCCGGCGGCGCGCAGCGCCTTGGCCAATCCGGCCAGCACCACGTGGTCATGGCCGGCGACGGCGGCCAGATCGGCCAGCGAAAACCCGGTCAGGACAACGTCGCCCGCAAATGCCGCCGCGAGCCGGGTCCAGCCAATCGCCTGCTCGGAGGATCCGGGCGTGCCGGTCACGCGCACTTCTCCGGACTCGCCGCGCGAGGCCGGCGCCACGCCGTTGTCAACAATGGCCACGCGCCCGAACGTGACGCGCGCGCCATGCTTCGCCTTGCGCGCCATCGCGCCAAGGACGCCGACGCTCACCAGGTCCGGACATCCCACCACGCGCTCGGCCTCGGCGCGGGTCACCGCCACGCCGGTGGCGGCTTTTGACTCGAGATCACTCAGTGCATTCATGGTTGTCACAACCGTCTACTTCTGAAGTTTCAGATTCCTGAGAACGCTCGCGGCCTTCGCCGCGGCCGCTTCCGTGGTCTTCAACCGTTTGGGCCATTCGCGTACAAAACCCTCCGACGGCCACTTCCGCGTGGCGTCCACGCCCATCTTGCCGCCGTACGCCGGCAGCAACGCGGCGTCATCCAGATCGTCCACCGGTCCCTGCGTGATCACGACGTCGCGCGCCGGATCCACATGCGTGCCCACGATCCACGCCACTTCCGCCGGATCCTGCACGTTCACGTCCTTGTCGACGATGACGACGCACTTCGAGAACATGAGCTGGCCGAGGCCCCAGACCGCGCTCATGATCTTGCGCGCGTGGCCGGGATAGCGCTTGTCGATCGAGATCAGCACGTAGTTGTGGAAGATGCCGGCCGCCGGGAAATGCATGTCGCAGATTTCCGGCAGCGTCTTCTGGATGAGCGGCAGGAAGATACGCTCGCTGGCCTTGCCGAGATACAGGTCTTCCATCGGAGGAATGCCGACGACCGTGGTGAGATAGATCGGCGACTTCCGCATCGTGACGCATGTGAGGTGAAACACCGGAAAGTCATCAGCCAGCGAGTAGAACCCGGTGTGATCGCCGAACGGACCTTCGCGCCGGCGTTCGCCGGGCTCCACATACCCTTCGAGCACGATCTGCGCGCTCGCCGGCACCTCGAGATCCACGGTGACGCACTTGACCAGCTCCACGCGCCGCTTGCCGAGCACGCCGGCGAGCATCAACTCGTCCAGGCCTTCGGGCATCGGCGCGGTGGCGCAATAGCTCAACACGGGCTCGGGTCCGAGCGCCACGGCAACATCGAGGCGCTTGCCCATCCGTTCGGCCACGCGGTGATGCTGCGCGCCGCCCTTGTGGCGCTGCCAGTGCATGCCCGTCGTGCGGCCGTCGTAGACCTGCATGCGGTACGTGCCGATGTTGCGCATGCCGGTCTCGGGATCCTTCGTGAACACCAGCGGCAGCGTGATGTACGGCCCGCCGTCCTCGGGCCAGGTGGTGAGAATGGGAATCGCGTCGAGCGTGCCGCCCTGCTGCACGACCTCCTGGCACGGCGCATCCTTCACCGTCTTCGGCATCAGATCTTTGAGCCGGTTGGCCAGCGGCAGCATCTTCAGGGCATCCAGAAATCCCTTCGGCATCTGCGGCGTGGTCAACGCGCAGATTTCGCCGGCGAGATCGTCGAGCTTCTCCACGCCCAGCGCCAGCGACATGCGCGACTCGGAACCAAAAAGATTGGCGGCCACGGGCATGTCGTAGCCGGTCGGCTTCTCGAAGAGCAGGCCGGGGCCGCCGTTCGGCGACTTCGACGCGGCATCGATGACCGCGGAGATCTCGAGCTTCGGGTCCACCGGCTCGCTGATGCGCGCCAGTTCGCGCCGCTTGTCGAGTTCGGCGATGAAACCGTTCAGGTCATTAAACATCAGCGGATATCGTATCAAGCTGCCAGCAAGAGCTATTCACCGTGAAGGACGTGAAGAACGTTAAGTATATTCTTCACGTTCTTCACGATCTTCACGGTTAATTGCCTTGGTTTGCTGACATCGCGTCGTGCACGCGCGCGGCAAGGGCCAGCGCGCGGCGGCCATCGGTGCCGGACACCGTGGGCGGACGCTT
>JAKALV010000329.1 GCA_021824055.1 Acidobacteriota bacterium | reverse complement strand
ACCGCCTGCATGCCGTACAGCGCCGACTTGACGTTCACCCGCATCACGGCGTCGATGTCCTCGTCGGTCAGCTCCGACGGATTGCGCGTGATGCCCTGCCCCACGTTGTTGACCCACACATCAATCTGGCCGAAACGCGCGATCGCTTCCGAGACCACACGGTCGACATCGGCGCGTCGCGTCACGTCGGCGAGGATGGGCAGCGCACCGGCGCCGCAGTCGGCGGCGACGGACCTCAGCGCATCAGCGCGCCGGGCCACGAGCACGACACGCGCGCCGTTCGACGCCGCCAGCCGCGCGAACGCCGCGCCAATACCGCCGCTGGCGCCGGTAATGACAATCACCAAGTTCTTCATGGCAAGATCTTAGGACATCAACCGTGAAGATCGTGGAGAACGTGAAGACAGTCTTTTGAAGAGCTCTTTCGAAGAATTGTCTTTCCTTCACGTTCTTTACGAACTTCACGGTGAAAGGCTCTTGATCTTAGGATTCCCGCAGCGCCCCCAGTGGATCCACGTGGCTGGCCCGGACCGCGGGGAACCAGGCCGCGACCCACGCGACCAGCAAGAGCGTCACCGGCACGGCCGTGAACACCAGCGGATCCCACTTCTGCACCTGGAACAGGAACGACGCGATGAACCGCGCCAGCGCGAACGACGCGGCCACGCCCACCGCGACGCCGATCAGCGACAGCTTCATGCCCTGCCAGACGATCATCCTCCGCACGTCGGAGGTCTGCGCGCCGAGCGCGAGCCGGATGCCGATTTCCTGCGTGCGCTGCGCCACCGAATACGCCATCAATCCGTAGATGCCGATCGCGGCGAGCAACAGGGCCGACGCGCCGAACACCGTCATGAGCCACATGTTGAACCGCGACCGCGATGTCGACCGCGCCATCACATCCATCATCGTCCGCGCGTTGGCCACGGGAAGACCGGTGGCCTGACGCAACTGCTCCTGAATCGCAATGCTCACGGACCCCGGATCCACACGCGTGCGCACGACCCAGGCGAGCGGCGAGAGCCTGACGTTCAGCGCGTTCGCGGCATCGGGCATCTGCGCCTGCGGGATGAACATCTCCGGCTGCGGCTCCGAATCGAGACCGCCGGAGCGCGTGTCGCCGACGATGCCGATGATCTGCCGCTCCGGTTCGCCGGCGAACTCGCGCATCACGCCGCGGCCGATGATCAGGCGGTCGCTCAGCGGATCGGCCTTCGGCCAGAACTGGCGCGCCATGGTCTCGTTGATCAGCACCACGGGCTGCGACCCGGCGGTGTCGCGCTCGTTGAACGAGCGCCCGCGGACAATGGGAATCTTGAACACCTCAAAGTAGCCGGACGACACGGTCGTCCAGCCACCGCCGCCATGGAAGGGTCCATCGGTCACAGGACGGCCCACCACCGTGAACGGCAGTCCGTAGCCGCCTTCGAGCGGCACGCAGCAGGTGGCGCTGGCCAGTTCGACGCCGGGCACGGCCTTCAGCCGCTCCACGCCGTTGCGAACGAGCTGATCCACGCCGGCCGACGTGGCGAACTGCGGACCAGTCAACGACATCCGTATCGTCATCACGTTTCTCACGTCGAATCCGGGCGTCACGCCGGCGAGCGCGACGGCGGTGCGAATCAGCAGCGACGATCCCACGAGCAGGATCACGGCGAGCGCCACTTCGGTGATCACCAGCAGCGCGCGCGTCCAGTTCTGCCGCGTTCCGGTCCCGGACCGGCCGCTGCTCTCCTTGAGCGACGTCGTCAGATCGACGCGCGAGCCCTGCAGGGCCGGGATCAGTCCAAAGATAATGCCGGTGACGAGCGACAGCCCGATGGCGAAGACCGCCACCCGCCAGTCGACGCCGACGTTCGCGCCGGCTTCACCGACCCGCGGCAGGCCCGCGGTGTTGATCGTCAGCAGCGCCCGCATGCCGGCGAGACCCAACCCCAGGCCCAGTACGCCGCCCACGCACGACAGCACCACGCTTTCCGTTAGCAGCTGCCGGATGATGCGGCCGCGCGAACCGCCGATTGCGGACCGGATGGCGATTTCGCGTGACCGACCGGAGGCGCGGGCCAGCAGCAGGTTGGCAACGTTCGCGCAGGCGATGAGCAGTACGAAGGTGACGGCGCCGCTCAGCACCAGCAGCGACGACCGCACGTTCTGCACGAGCACGTCGCGCACGGGCGACACGCTGAAGCTGTTGTTGGGTCCCAGGGCATTGGGAAACTTCTGGCGGAACTCGTTGGCCGACGCGGCCATCCGCGCGCGTGCCTGCTCGAGCGTGACCCCCAGTTTCAGGCGGGCGGCGGTCTGAAAGTACTGACCCTGGTCGACCGAGTTGGGATCGATCTGGAACGGGACCCAGACCTCCGGCGCGGGACCGAAGTCACGGAACGAAAAGTCACCGAGTACACCGATGACGGCGTACGGATCACCGCTCAGCAAGACGGTGTGACCGACGATGTTCGGGTCGCGATTGAAGCGATCGATCCACGTGCGCTGGCTCAGCACGACCACTTTCTCGCCGCCAGGTGCGTCCTCCGCCGCCGTGAACGTGCGGCCGATCACCGGCGTCGCACCGAACAGTTTGAAGAAATCCGCGGACACCTGCCCCATCCGCAATTGTTCCGGCGCGCTGCCGGCCGAGTAGTTGACCACGCCAAGGCGGAACGCGGCGGCGTCCTGGGTCACGCTGGTCTCGGCTCGCCAGTGATTGAAACGGGCCGGCGACGTGCCCGTGCCCGCGCCCCCCGGCGATGTGACCTGGAACATCACGACACGGTCGGCATCCGGAAAGTCCACCGGCCGGAGCATCACCGCATTCACGACCGAGAAGATCGCTGTGTTGGCGCCGATGCCGAGCGTCAGCGCGGCAATCGCCGCGAGTGTGAACGCCGGATTCACCCGCAAGATTCGAAACGAACGCCGCAGATCCCTGAGAAATGTCTCCATGCACTCTCCTGCGCCGTTGCGCTACATTCACAGCGTGCTGACGCGCCGGTCGTTTCTGGTTGCTGCTACCGCCAGTTTGACGGCTTCCCGGTGGATTCGGCTGGGTGCCCAGAATCGGCCAGTGCCCTCGCGGGCCCAGCTCGAGTGGCAGCGCGACGAACTGGCCCTCTTCCTCCATTTTGGCGTCAATACCTTCGCCGATCGCGAGTGGGGCGACGGGACCGAGGATCCGGCGATCTTCGCGCCCGCCCGGCTCGACACGCGCCAGTGGGCGCGCGTCGCGAAGGCTGCCGGGGCGAAAGCATTGATCCTGACGGCCAAGCACCACGATGGTTTCTGCCTGTGGCCGACCAAGACCACTGGTCATTGCGTGGCGAACAGCCCGTTTCGTGGCGGCCGAGGCGATGTGGTGCGTGAGTTCGTGGATGCATGCGGCGAGCACAACCTCAAAGCCGGGTTGTATCTCTCGCCGTGGGATCGCAACGCCAGAGTCTACGGTGACAGCCCGCGCTACAACGAATTCTACTGGGCGCAGCTCACGGCGTTGCTCACGCAGTACGGCCGCATTGACGAGGTGTGGTTCGACGGCGCGAACGGCGAAGGCCCGAACGGCAAGAAGCAGATCCACGACTGGCCTGCGACCTGGGCCCTGATGCTGAGGCTG
>JAKALV010000328.1 GCA_021824055.1 Acidobacteriota bacterium | reverse complement strand
GACAAGTTCTCAGAGAAGGCGTTTCACCTGGCCTTCATCCGCCAAGGCACGATTCCGCCGGGGTACTTCAAAGACACACTGCTGGCGGAGCTTCGGTAGAAGACGGTTAGGCGCTTTTCACCCCTGCGGTTCGTCGAAGCACATCGCGCAGACGCGCGGCAGCGCCCGGAAGCCGACGATCTCGACATCCGGCGAGAGATAGCCGTCTCGTGACGGCTCGGCGCGCAGCAGGTCGGTGCTCAGATACTTCTTGTTGCTGTCGGAGAACACGGTAACGACCGTGGCGCCGGGATCCGCCATCTGGTTTTGCGCCTGAAGCGCGCCCAGGAAGTTGGCGCCGGACGAGATGCCCACGGCCAACCCACGCTGCGCGAGCGCCTGTGCCATCAGGATCGCGTCGCCGTCGTGCACGCTGATGATCGAATCCAACTCGTCGAGTTTCACGATCGCCGGGATGAATTCGTCCGAAATGCCCTGAATGCGATGTTGCCCCACCTTGTGCCCGGTCGACATCGTCGGTGATTCGGCCGGCTCGAGCGGGTGGATGCGGACGGAGGGCTTGCGCTCTTTCAGGAATCTGCCCACTCCCATGACCGTGCCGCCCGTGCCGACGCCGGCCACGAACGCGTCGGGCGTCACGCCGGCGAGAGCCAGTTGGGCCCAGATTTCCGGCCCGGTGGTGCGGTAGTGGGCCTCGACGTTCGCTTCGTTGGAGAACTGGCAGGGCAGAAACACCGACGGATCGCTCGCGGCGAGCTCTTCGGACAGCTTGATGCTGCCGAGAAACCCGCCGTGCGCCCGGCTCACCGGCACGACCGAAGCGCCGAAGCTGGCGATGAGCGAGATGCGTTCCGCGCTCATCCAGTCGGGCATGAAGATCGTGACGGGATGGCCCAGCGCGCGGCCTACCGCGGAAAACGAAATGCCGGTGTTGCCGCTCGTGGCTTCCGCGATCCGGTCGCCGGGCGCGATCGTACCCGTCCGGTACGCGCGCTCCATGATGAAGAGCGCCATCCGGTCCTTGATGCTGCCGGTGAAGTTCAGCGACTCCTGCTTGGCGTAGATCACGCGCGGCTCTCGCTTGTAGAGAAAGTCGATGGCCAGGAGCGGGGTGTTACCGATCAGGCGATGCAGTGCGGCAAAACGCTGGCTGGCGGCCTCAGTGACCGCGGCGGCCTCAGGCATGGGCGCCTCCAATCGCTTATCTTATGCTGCCACCGCGCGTCGCAGGTCGCCGAGCCACGTCCAGGTCTGCAGGCAAATGCGATCGAATGAGTCGCGATCGACGCCCAGCCGGGACGACACCGCGGGATCCATCCTGATGTTCAAGCCCTCGGCGCCCAGGCCCGTGCCGATCGACTTGGCGACGTAATTGGCAAAGACGACGGCGTCGACGATCGGATCGGGATCCACGATCGGTTGATCGTGATGCCGCTCGATGGCGCGCGTGAGTGCCTCGGGCAGATTCCAGCGGCGCGCGAGCAGCCCGCCCACTTCCGCATGGTCACATCCGATCAACCGGCGCTCGGCCTCCACCCACGTGACGTGTTCGGTCTTGCAGATCGCGAGGATGTCGGCGGGCCGCACCTGTACCGTGCGGACGAGCACGAGCTTGCCGATGTCATGCATCAGCGCGGCGGATTGCGCGAGTTCCGGCATGGGGGTGCCGGGGCGTTCCTGTTTGAGGGCGCGGACGGCCAGGCCGGATGCGGCCCCGTGGGCCCACAGGTCGTCCTCGTCGAGGTCGTAGAGCGGGGCGTGCACCTTGAGCGTGCGCAGATAGTCACCGAGCACCAGTTCGAGGATCGTCGCCGTGCCGAGGCGCAGCGTGGCCGAGCGGACGTCGTCGATCGGCATGCTGCCCGCGTAGGCCGCCGAGCGGGCCAGGCGAAGCACGCGGCCGGCGATGACCTGGTCGTACTCGATCACCTCGCTGACCGACGCGAGCGAGGTGTCCTCGCGTTGCAGCGCGTCGATCAGCCGGTTGGCGGTGGCCGGCAATGGCTTCAGTGACCCCAAACCCTGGCGAACTTTCAGCGGAACGGGCACCGTTCCCTCCACACTCCACAATCGGCCGGCCCGGAGAGAACTTGAAAGGCGGCGCTGGACGGCTTTCCAGGAAGAAAGAGCGCTTTGAAAAGCCGTCGGGCGCAGCCGGCTACTTGATGATCTTGTTGGCTTCGTAGTCGGCCTTGTCAATGTACGACACGCCTTCGGCCAGCCAGTGCGGCAGCGGGTCGCCTTTCAGGTAGTGATTGAAGAACTGGAAGTAGCGGATCGTGAGGTCCCTGCGATTTGCGAGACCGCGCAGACCGTGCGGTTCGCCCGGATACGCGAGCAGCGTGGCCGTCTTGCCGTTGTAGCGCAGCGCGTTGTAGAAGTTCATGCCTTCGCTGAACGACACGGTCGGGTCCGCCGTGCCGTGCATGATCAGGATCGGCTGCGTGACGTCGGGCACGTGCGACAGCGCCGATTCGAAGTGGTACACGTCCGGCTTCTCCCACGGCGAGAACCCCCAGCGGCCCTGGCCGTAGAGGTAGTAGTCGTTGCCGTTGGCGCCGCTGCCGCCGCTCACCTGGTACGACCAGCCCCAGCTCTGGCTGAAGTCGCTGAACAGGTCGGTCACGCCGGCGCCGACGCCCACCGCCGCGAAGAGGCGCGAGCGCGTCGCGATGAACGCCGCGCCCTCGCCGCCATAGCTATGGCCGTTGAGACCGATGTGCTTCGGATCGGCGTAGCCCATTTCGATGACTTTCCTCGTGGCCGCCTCCACCGCGTCGAGCTGGTCGCTGTGTGACGAGCCCGTGTGGTAGTGCACGTCGGGCATCATCGTGATGTAGCCGTCGCTCACGGCCTGCACCGGCACCGCGCCCATGCCGGTCACGAACGATGGGGCCTGGTAGCGGTTCAGGTTCGACGCGTTTTCTTCGTAGAACGTCACGAGCATCGGCCGCTTTTCGCCCGGTCTATAGTCGTCGGGCAGCGCGAGAATGCCCTGCAGCCGATGGCCGAAGCGATCCTTGAAATCAAAGAGGATGCGATGTCCCCAGTTGAAGTCGGCCTGCTGCGGATTCGCGTTGGTGATCTTCTTCGATTCCTTGAAGCCCGGGCCCGACACGCGCAGATCGGGGAACTCCACGAACGACTGGCGTGTGAAGAGGAACGTATCCGCCTTCGCCGCTTTCACCGGATTGCTGAACGTGGCGTCCTCGTACACGAGTTCCTTCAGGTCTGATCCGTTGAGTTCGTAGAAGCCGGCTTTCTTCGTGTACTCGCCGTAGGCCGATAACGTGACGGGCTTCGCGAGGTCGATCGTCTGGCGCGCGGCCGCGCCGCCGCCACGACCGCCGCCACCCGGACCGCCGGGGCCGCCGGGGCCGCCTCCGCCGGCTTCGGCGGGCTCGGTGCGCACATAGCGGAACCGGACCTGGTTCTTCGCGCCGACGCCGTTCGTGAGGTTCTTCGCCGGCGAGCCGTCGAGCGGGATGGCCCATAAGTCGTAACGCTGCTGCGCGATCACGTACTTGCCGTCGGTGGAGTAGCCCGCGATGCCGTACGACGGCTTCGGACCGGGGTGGTCGTACTCCAGGTTGACGAAGTTGGCGCCCGGGGCCTTCGGC
>JAKALV010000327.1 GCA_021824055.1 Acidobacteriota bacterium | reverse complement strand
GAGGGCCAGTTGCCGCTCAGCTACAACCACAAGCCCACCGGCCGCGGCGACGACTATCTCGACCTGACGGGCATGCCGCTCTTCCCCTTCGGCTACGGGCTGAGCTACACGACGTTCGAGTACTCGGACCTGCGAATTTCGGGCGAGATGTTCTCGCGAACCACGCCGGCCTCGGTCACGTGCACGGTCACAAATACCGGCAAACGGGCCGGCGACGAAGTCGTTCAGCTCTACATCCGTGACGAGATCGCGTCACGGGCGCGGCCGGTGATCGAGCTGAAGGGCTTTCAACGAATCCAGCTCCAGCCCGGCGAGACGCGCACCGTGACGTTCTCGCTGGGCTGGGATCAGCTGAAGATGCTCGACGAAACGATGAAGTGGGTCGTCGAACCCGGCACATTCCGCATCATGGTCGGCTCATCGTCGAAGGACATCCGGCTTCGGGGCTTCCTCACCGTGAAGTAACCGGCGGAATCGGGTCGGGCACGTGATTCTTGATGGGCTTGATTGTGCCGAGGTAAGCCCAGATCGCCTTCAGGTCGGCGTCGCTGTACTGGCCGATGAACGGCCACGGCATCGGCGGCAGAATGTCACGGCCGGTGCCCATGTGTTTGCCAGTGCGGAGCGCCTTGATGAAGAGTTCTTCGGTCCAAACGCCGCTGCGCAGACCGGTGTTGGGATCCGGCGTGAGGTTCGCGGTGAACGACACGCCCCACGGGCCGCTCCATGCCGTGAGACTACCCAATCCGGCAACGATCCACGGACTGTTCTTCGCCGGCGTATAGGCGGCCTTTACGACCATGCCTTCCGGATGCCCCGACAGCTCGAGGTCCATGTCGGGTTCAGGTCCGTTCGGCCCCATCTTCTTTGGCGTATGACAATCGTTGCACAGGCCAGTCGTAACGAGGTACTTGCCACGTTCGACGGGCGACTGTACTGGCGTCTCCGATTTCGGGGCCGGAGCGGGAGCCGGTGGCTGACTGCAGGCGGCAATGGCCGCGACAACGGGCAGGCACACGGCGAGCAGAGACATGCGAGACAGGGACACACGCATAGCGGTCGACTCCTGAGAGATGGGTTGAAACTGCTCCGGAGTTTCTACGCGTCTTGGCGCGACGAGTCAAGCGCGAAGTCGGCCGCAGGGTCCCAACAGGGTCTCACCGCACAGCTGCGCCGGGTGCGGCCGTGTTGACATGCGCGGCCATCATGCGAACCAGCTCGGCGTTCGACATCGGCTGCCAGCCGTGGCCTTTCATCGGACGGCCGTACTCAAACGTCGCGGCGGCTTTGGGATTGTCGAGCTTGCCCATCTCGTCCTCGAGTAAGTACACGGCGAGGTTGAGGTAGTAGTTGTCCATGTCGCCGACGTACAGGTGAATCTTTCCGGCGAGATCGGGGCCGAGCGTCTTCCAGTTGGTGCGGATGTTGTAGCTGAGGTCGTAGCCGTGATCGCGCATGTAGAGCGCCACGTCCTTGTCGATCTTGCCCGTCAGCCGATCCCAGATCGGCCGCGGGTAGCCGTCCGCGCCGACGGGCCCGTACGCAGCATCCCACGCCGCGATCTGCTGGCCCGACCGGATCCGGCTGCCGAGCACCGCCTCAAGCCGGCTCATCTCGCGCATCGTCAACGTCACCTGGCCGGCGGCATCGCGCGAAAGCGGCCGCTCAATGGTGGACCAGTCGCCGGCGGGCAGCGTGAACGCGTTGGCGTCGTCGTACACGTTCGACATCTGGTAGCGGCGGAAGTCCACCGGGTCCGGATAGAACACCCACGTGCCGCCGAAGAATTTCTGATGGAACACCTGCAGCGCCAGCGCTTCCCAGCCACCCGTGGAACCGCCGGTGAGCACGCGCGTGGCCGGGACGTCGCTGATGCGGAAGTGCTGCTCGAGGTACGGCACCAACTCGGTCAGGAGCGCGTCACCGTACGGGCCGTTGTTGGCGGAATTCACCGCGTACGAGTCGTCGTAGTACGGCGTGGGATGCTGGAACGTCACCGCGACAAACCGCGGGAAATCGTCGGACATCCACGAACGGCCGAACGCCGCGCCGCTCTCGCGCCCTGACCCGGTGGCCGCGCCACGTCCGCCTCGGCCCGAGCCAGGATCCTGGTCGGTGAAACCAAACGGCGCGCCGAGTCCAAAGTGACCCTGAATGTAGATGCCGGGATACCTGCGCGACGGATTCTCGTTGAAGCCCTTCGGCAGGAGCACCGTGGCCCCGATGTAGAACGGATGGCCCCAGAACTCCGAGAGCAGTTGGCTCTGGATCTTCACGTGCTTGACCCACGGCGTGTCGGGCGGCACCACGACCGGCGGCAACTTCGTGGTCAGCGCGATCTTCACATCGAAGCCCGCCGCGGGATCCAGGTGCACAGGCATCACGTCGCTGATCAGATTTCCAGGCGACTGATTCCACTTCTGGCCTTCCCACTGGTCCATGTGCGCCCAGATGACGTGGCCGTCCTTGCGATGGAACTCGGTGTACACGTCGAGCAGCGCCTGAACAAAGTAATCGCCCGCGGGCAACTTTGACAGGCTTTCAACCGGGTAGCCCATGGTCGCGCCGTCGATGACCGCACGCTGCCCCGGCTTGAGGGCGTTGACATCGAGTCCGTAGAACGGAACCGAACCGCCGTACCCGCCGGCCTGCAAGCGGGGCTCGCGCGTGTTGTTCTTCGAGATCATCACGAACAGGCGGCCGGTGATCGGGCTCGCGCGGAGCGACGACGGAAACGACACCTCAATGCGCTGGGTCGCCTTCGCATCAGCGGGCCCGCCGACCGCAACGCGCGCGGACGGTGCGGTGCCGAGGCCGATGGCCAGCGCCAGCGTGAGCAGGAGCCCTCGTGATGGTTTCATGGGGCCGATATTAACCGCTAATCGGCCGTGCTAGACGTCGAGTTCTTCGGCCGCCTCGGCGTGCTCCATGATGAAGCGGAACCGCGCGGATGGATCCTTCCCCATGAGCTCGTTGATGATGCGATCAGTGGCAATCTGATCGTCGATCGTGACGCGCAGCAGACGGCGCGTGCGCGGATTCAGCGTCGTCTCCCAGAGAACCTTCGGCATCATCTCGCCCAGGCCTTTGAACCGGGTGATCTCGACCTTGCCCTTGCCGGTGCCGTGCTTGAGAATGTCTTCCTTCTGCTTCTCGTCCAGCGCCCAGTGCGTCTCTTTGCCGAAGTCGATGCGATACAGCGGCGGCTGCGCCAGAAATACCTTGCCGGCGGTGATCAGGCCCGGCATGTGGCGGTAAATGAACGTCATCAGCAGCGTGGCGATGTGATGCCCGTCCGAGTCCGCGTCGGCCAGAATGATGATGCGTCCGTAGCGCAGCTTCGACAGCTCGAAGCCCTTGCCGATGCCGCAGCCGAGCGCGGTGACCAGATCCGACAGTTCCTTGTTCTCGAGCACTTTCGAAATCGATGCGCTCTCGGCGTTGAGCACCTTCCCGCGCAGCGGCAGAATCGCCTGGCGCGCGCGGTCGCGGCCCTGCTTGGCCGAGCCGCCGGCCGAGTCGCCCTCGACGATGAAGATCTCGCTGTCGTCGCGGCCGCTCGAGTTGCAGTCGCTGAGCTTGCCCGGCAGCGTCAGCCGCGACGACGTCGCGCTCTTGCGGGTGACTTC
>JAKALV010000326.1 GCA_021824055.1 Acidobacteriota bacterium | reverse complement strand
CAGGGCGGCGCCGATCTCGGTGAGCGCGTCGATTGCCGCGTCGGCGTTCTGTTCGACCGGCACCTGCACGTCGATGACGGCGTACGCGTAATCCTTGGTCAGATTGGCCGTCGTGGTGATCGAGCCGCACGGAAAGATGTGCACGGCGCCGCGGACGTCACGCAGGATCACGGTGCGCAGGTGGATCGCTTCGACCATGCCGCCGACGCCGTTGATCTCGGCCACGTCTCCCACGCGGATCTGATTTTCGAGAATCAGAAAGAAGCCGGCGATCACGTCCTTGACGAGCGTCTGCGCGCCGAAGCCGACCGCCAGCCCGAGAATGCCGGCGCCGGTGAGCACCGGCGTGGTGTTGACGCCCAGCTTGTCGAGGATCATCAGCGCCGACGCGGCAATGAGGAACGTGCTTGAAATATTCTGGATGAGCCGGGTGAGCGTCCGGGTGCGCTTTTCGCGCTCGACCGCGTTCGGCGTGCTCGACGCGCTCAATTGCCGCTCGAACCGGTCGAGCAGCAACCTAATCGCGCGATGCACGGCGTAGGCGAGCGTCGCAATCAGCAGAATCTGCAGGCCGGCGTTGAAGAGCCATTCGGCCAGAGTCCGGAGCCGCAGCCCCGTACGCAGGGGCTCGCCGAACAGTTCGAGGACGGGCGGCACGAAGACCAGCGTCAGCACGACGAGAGCGACGAGGCGAACGGCGCGAACAGAACCGCGGGTGGCGCGAGCCGCCGAGGCGGAATCGGATGCCAGCGCCCGCGTGAGGATGCGGCGCGTCACCCGGGCGATCGCGTACGCGCACAGCGCCGCCATCGCCAACGCGATGACGAGCGCCTCCAATGTCAGTTCAAGATTCGGGATGTGCCCGAACAAGCGGTAGAGCAGACCCACACCCGGAGGGTATCAAACTCCGTGGCGTTGGAGCCGGCGGTAGAGCGCCGAGCGGCTCAGGCCCAGGGCTTTGGCCGTTCGGCTGACGTTGCCCTTGAAG
Source organism: Acidobacteriota bacterium (assembly GCA_021824055.1). Taxonomy (GTDB): domain Bacteria; phylum Acidobacteriota; class Vicinamibacteria; order Vicinamibacterales; family SCN-69-37; genus SCUN01. The sequence continues at coordinate 2,644 of JAKALV010000326.1, read as the reverse complement.
CGAAGCATGGCCTTCTTGACCAGCGCGCCTTCCACGTCGACCAGGCGCATCTGCTCGTACGATCCCGCGTCCACGGGCGTGGCGGCGGCCCGCAGATGCTGGACCTCGGCTTCGAGATGGGAGACCTTGCGCAAGGCCTGACCCAATTCGGCATGCGACCGCAACGTGGCGATCAACCGCGATTCCTCCCAGGGCTTTTCGATCAGGTCGCGCGCGCCGCGTTTGATGGCTTCGCGCGTGAGCTCCGGCGTCGCCCACGCCGTCATGGCGACGATCGGAAGCAGGCTGTGCATCTGCCGCAGGCGGCCGATCAGATCAAAGCCCTGGTCGCCGCTGGTGCGGCCGGCGTCGTAGTTGAGGTCGATGAGCGCGGCGTCGATCGGATGCGCCTCCGCGGCGCGGAGCGCTTCGATGGGGGATATCGCCGGCACGACGGTGAAGCCCTGGGAGTCGAGCAGCAGCCGGAGAGCCTGCAGGGTGTCGCGGCGGTCGTCAGCGATGAGCACACGCCAAGTCGGAGTGGCGACCGGACGCGGAGCCGGCCGGGTGGCCGGGAGAGGAGGAGCCATCGTCGGGGATGCAGCCATAGTCAGTCCTGTCTGAGGGCACGCAACGGGTCAATGCGGGAGGCTCGCCGCGCCGGAATCAAGCAGGCCGCGGCGGCGACGAGCGCGAGGACAAACGCCGTGCCGGCGAACGTGAGAGGATCCACCGCCGGCACGTTGACGAGGAAGGCGGAGAGTCCGCTCTTCAGGACGAGCACCAGGGCGACGGCCAGCGCCAGTCCAAGGCCCAATCCGATGGTCACGACCGTCATCGACTGACCGAGGACGAGCCGCAGCACCTCGATCGGCCGGGCGCCGAGCGCCATCCGCACGCCCAGTTCACGCGTGCGCTGGCTGACCGTGAAGCTGGTCACGCCATAAATGCCGATCGCGGCGAGCAACAGCGCCAGCGCGCCGAACGCGCTGAGCATCGTGGCCGTGGTTCGGGGACCATCGAGCGAGCGGCGCACCTGATCGGCGAGCGTGCCGGCATTGAGCACCGACAGGCTGGGGTCGAGCTGGGCGACCACCTGGCGGATCGCGGGCACGAGCGTGGCCGCGCCCGCGTCGGTACGCACGAGCAGTGATGCCGCCGGCGCGTACGTCTGCCGGAGCGGCGAGTAGATGATCGGCGTTGGCGCTTCGGCGAGGTCGTTGATCTTGGAGTCGGCGGCGATGCCGATCACTTCTGTGGCTGCATCGTCGCCGAAGAAGCGGAACCGCTCGCCGATGGCGCGCCGGCCGGGCCACAGCTGCCGCGCGAGGGTTTCGTTGACGATGGCGACGAGTGGGGCCCCGGTGTCATCGCGACTGTCGAAGTCGCGCCCTTCGCGCAGCGGAATCCCCGCGGTCGTGAAAAAGCCCGGCGTGAGGTAGTTGACGCCGACGAGCTTGCGGTCGCGGCCGGTGGTGTCCTGCTGATCGAGGAAGACGCTGCGCTGGAAATTGACGCCACCGAGCGGCAGCGACTCGGCCACGGCCGCGCTGGTCACGCCCGGCAGGGCTTCGGCGCGGGCCACGAGGTCGCGGTAGAAGACCTGGCCGCGCTCTGGCGTGTAGCCTTCGCGTCCGAGATTCACGTCGAGGGTGGCCACGTGCGCGGTGTCGAATCCGGGCGCGATGCGGCTCGCTTCGCCAAGACTGCGGATCACGAGCCCCGCCGCCACCAGCGACAGCACCGAGAGCGCCACCTGGGCCATGACCAGGGCCTTGCGCAGCGAGAACCGCCGGCCGGCGCCGGCCGGGACGGTTTCGTCCTTGATCGACTTCGCGACGTCGGTGCGGGACGCTTCGAGGGCGGGCGCGAGGCCGAAGATCACGCCGGTGACCAGCGCCAGCGCTGCGGTGAAGGCGAGGACACGCGCATCCAGACCGAGGCCGAGATCATCGACCGGCAGGGGCAGCGGCAAGGACGAAGAGCCGATGACTCCGATCAGCCACTGCGCCATCACCAGGCCGCACGCCGCGCCGAGCACCGCGAGGACCACGCTTTCGGTGAGGAGTTGCCGCACGAGCCTGGCGCGATCGGCGCCGATCGCCAGACGGACAGCAATCTCGCGCCGGCGTCTGGACGCCCGCGCCAGCAGGAGATTGGCGAGATTGGCGCACGCGATCAGCAGCACGATGCCCACGATCCCGAGCAGCAGGGCCGCGGCCACGTAGATCTGCCCCTGGCCGTTGGGATCAACGCGCGACTGCAGCACGGGCATGACGGCCACCGAACGGCCCTTGTTGTCGTTGGGGAAGTCGTGCTCGAGGCGCCCCATGATCGTCTTCAGGTTTGCGCTGGCGTCCGCCACCGTACGGCCGGGCTTGAGCCGCCCGAACGGAAACAGGAAGAGGCCGCGGCGCTGCTCGTACCAGTCGAAGCCGGGCTGCACCACGCCGTGCATCATCAACGGGACCCAGAGCGACGGCGCGATCGGAAAGGTGCCGGTGAAGCCCTTGGGCGCCACACCCACGATGGTGAAGGGCAGCCGGTTGAGCGTGATCGTCTTGCCCACGATGGCCGGGTCCGCGCCCATCCGCGCCTGCCAGAACGGATACGACAGCACGGCTACCGGGTTGGCGTCGAGCGCCTGATCTTCGTCCGCCCGGAA
>JAKALV010000044.1 GCA_021824055.1 Acidobacteriota bacterium | reverse complement strand
AGAAGAGGAAAGGGCAGGCGAAGCGGCGTTCTGCGAAGAAGGTGGCGAAGCCCTCCAGGCGTGGTTAATTGACGTGTCCGCCGACGCGATCACAAGCGCCCTCACGGAACTAGATCGGGCGCGAACGAACGTCAAGAAGACAGCGAATCGTCAGATTCGAAACCCCGAACAGCGCGCGGCGCTACGCGCCGTGGCATTCGCGTGGTTTCAATCACATCGACCCATCGTGCTCTCGGTAGCCGAACCCTCGCTGCTCGCAGACGTCAGTACGGCCTATCAGATCATCATGGACGCGGCGGAGAAGGACTCGGTCAAGAAGACCTATCTTGATGCGATGGCTTCGGCAAAGGACGCTCTGCTGAAGCTTCGAGGTCAGGTAATCGTTGCTGAGGGCAATCCCGCGACGGACGTCGCGCCGGACTTCTCACCGTTAGTCGGTGATGAACTAATGCGTGGCATTTTGGAACGGCGATGGGACGAGTGCATGAAGTGCGTGGCGGCTCACGCCAATCTGGCATCCATCGTCATGATGGGAGGACTTCTCGAAGCGTTGTTTGTCGCGAGGGCAAATAAACTGGCGAACAAGTCGCCGCTATTTAAGGCATCAACGGCACCGCTAGATCCAAAGACCCGCAAGCCTCTCGATCTGCGGGACTGGACACTGCGTCCCTATCTCGACGTCGGTCACGAGCTCGAGTGGATCACGCGATCCGCAAAGGACGTCGCAGCTGTTCTCTGCGAGTATCGAAACTACGTCCATCCTGAGAAAGAACGCCGCCACAACATAGTCTTGCAAGCTCAGGATAGCGTTATGCTGTGGGGCGTGACGAAGAGCCTGGTTCATCAACTTCTCCAGTCTGCGAAATAGTGTCGTGCCCCTATTCGGCCCCGCCCGTATGATCGCTCAGAACCGCCCCGCTGAACTCGGGGGATCATAGTCGCTTCGCGCGCGCGGATCGCGACTCGGGTCGAGCCACCCGCGTCTTGGCCGGCCGACCTGGAACCGTCGGCCACCCCTTCATTGCCTCCGCTTCCAGCTTGTCCTGCAGCGTCTTCACCCACGGCTTGTAGTGCTTCTCGGTGACCTTGATCGACGCGTGGCCGAGCAGCATCGACACAGTTTCGAGGGACACGCCGCGCTTGAGCAGTTCCACGGCGAACGTGTCCCTGAACATGTGCGGATGGCCGACGACAGCGGCGAGCTTGAAGAGCTTGCGGAATGATCGCTGTGCGTCGGCGACGGCGGATTTTGGATTGCCGTTGCCGGTCCAGAAGAAGTACTTCTCGTTGACGCTCTTGAGGGCCTGCAGCGCCTCGACGACCGTCGGTGGCAGCGGGCAGTACACCGGCGTCCCGGTCTTCGCCTGATAGAGAAACAACTTGCCGTCCACCATGCGCGCCCGCTCGCACGTGACGGCGTCGCGAATTCGCAGGCCGGAATAGCGGAGCAACAGCGTCAAGGCCTTCATGCGCGTGCGATTCTCGGACGCGTAGACGCCCTTGATCGGGTAGCGATCGCAGGCGTCGAGGATCTTGGCCACCTCGTCCTCGTCGAAGGGCAGCGTCTGCGACGGCGGCACTTTGATCGCCTTGATGCCGTGGACGGGGTTCGTGCGCATCCACTCGCGCACGACGCAGAAGTGGAAGAAGCCTTTCAGGCGTTCCTGTTTCTTGGATTTCGACAGCGGGCCATCGGCCCAAGTCGCCCGGAACTGCGTGATCTCGTCGACGTTGAGCTGCTTCAGCGACCGGAAGCCACGCGACTTGCACCAGGGCAGGAACTGCTTGCGCAGGAGCACGCCCTGCTTGCTGATCGTCGCTTCCGACAATCCCCGCGCCTTGATGTCCTCGAAGAAGCGGTCGACCGCCTCAGGGATTTCTGGAATCTCGGTCTGGACGACGCCGATCTCACCCGAGGCCTCCCAGCCGCGCACGAGTTCCTGCGCGGCCGACCAGGCGGTGAGGTCGAGGGTGCGGCGAAGATACTGGCTGCCGAGCGAGCCTTGCACCCAGATGGCGCATTGGCATTTCTGGCTGCGCGAGTCCCGGCGCGCCCGTCCGTAGAACTGGCAGTCGGGGGAATGGCGACGGTAGATGGCGAGCGACATAGCACCAGTCTACCGCCAGTTTGGTACAAATCAGGTACGTGAACTTCACTCGACTTACCAAGTGCTTTGTTTACAATAACTTAAAAGTATGGAGGCGGCGGGAGTCGAACCCGCGTCCGAAAGGCCTGTCACCGTTGAACACTACGTGCGTAGCTGCGCTTGAGACTTCGCCCCCATCTGCCAAGTGCCGCGAAAGCGATGGGCGCTAGTCCGTAACGTCTCGTCCCCCGATGCCGGACTCACCGGGGAACCAGCCTGCTGAAATGACATTCGTTCCCGGCCCGCAGGCTGGTCAGGACGAACGTCGCATGCCTATTAGGCTGCGAGTGCTAGCTGCGTGTTGGCAGTTAGTGTGTTTTCCATCGGATTAACGAGTCGATAGTGCTCGGCACGCGTTCAACGATCCCTTGCCCCCGTCGAAGCCAGATCGCCCCCACAAGGTCTTCAATCGCTCCTTTTATTCTACCGCTGGTACTGAGGCCCGGACGTATCTATAATGACCACGTCCATGACGATGGAGCACCGCCTGCGGGAAACCGTCGATGCGTTCGTTGCGCGCGTCCGGCGGGATCTGGACGCCCACGTCCAGGGACTCACCACGGACCTGCTGCGCATCGGCACCGAAAACCAGGAATATTGGCGCTCCACGCTGGAACGGGCCGTGATCGACGCCCGCCAGGACGCCGAGCGCGGGTTCAAGGCGCGTCTCGAGGCGTTGCGCAGCGAGCTGACCCGCGAAATGGAAATGCATCTGGCCACCGAGCGGTCGCAACTGCAGGCCGCCACCAGGGCCGCGATGCAGGCCACGCAGGCGGCGGCCGACGCCGCCTCGACCGCGCAAGCGCAGGCCGCGCGATTCGAGAAGGGGGACGCGCGCGAGGCGCGGGTCGATACCCTCGAGCGCCTGCTCGGCGCCGTGCGCCGGATCGACGACTCGACCTCGCTGACCGGCATTCTCGAAACGCTGGCGCAAGGCGCGGCGACGCAGGCGTCGCGCGTGACCTTGATGCTCGTTGACGGCGACGCGCTCAAACCATGGGTCACGCACGGGTTCGCGGCCGGGCAGGGGCCGCGCGAGATCACGATCGGCACCTCCGGGATGCTGACCGCCACCGTGGCGCTCAAACAAACCTCCTTCGTGAAGCCGATGGTCGCCCGCGAGATCTCGACACCGGGCTTCATGCAGGTGCCCGTCGGCCACACCGGCCTGGTGGTACCCGTGGTTGTGGGTGGCGAGGTCGTGGCGGTGCTGTACGCCGACGATGTCGGCGCGGCCGAGGTGCGGGAAGACGCGCCCGTGTGGGCGGAGGAAGTCGACTTGCTCGTGCGCCACGCCGCGATCCGCCTCGAGAACCTCACCTCCGTGCGCACCGCCGAGGCGTTTGGCGCATGACGCGTGCCCGCGCCACCGCGATGGGGGTGGCGCTCGCGACGATCTTGTGTCCGGCACCCGCACGAACCCAATCCGTACCGGCCGTTCCGATCAGCGACGCTGAGGCGTTGTGGCTGGCGCCGGCCGGCCGGCCCGCGCCGGCCACCGCGGCGTTTGCCACGGCCGTGAGCCATCTCGCCGACGGCACGGCGTCGGCCGCGCTACCGGTGTTCGGGCGCGCCACGAGCGATCCGCTGCTGGGCGGATACGCGCTGTTGCTGCAAGGGCGCGCGCAACTCGCGCTCGGCAAGCCCGCCGAGGCGCAGTTCAGCGTGGAGCAGCTGCTGAGAGTGGAGCCGCCCGACTATCTGCGCGAAGCCGCGTTCCTGCTGAGGGCGGATATTGCCGAGGCGTCGGGCGACGCGGCCGCCGAGCTGCGGGCGCTGCAGGGCGTGGCGGACCTGAAGCCGATCGCCGGTCCCGCGTTGTATCTGCGTCTGGGACGCGCCGCCAAACAAGCGGGGGACCTTGGTGCGGCGCGCCGCGCGTTCAACAAAGTCGTCTACGAATTTGCCTTGTCGCCCGAGGCGACCGACGCGCTTGCGGAACTCGCGCTCCTCGCGGACCCCGGCGCGGTGCCGAGCCGCGAGACGGCGTCGCTCGATCTTGGACGCGGCGCGCAGCTCTACGCGGCGAAGCGATTCGCCGACGCGCGCAAGGCCTTCGACGCCGTGCGCCCGGTGGCTGTGGCCGGCGAGCGCGATCTGGTGGCGCTGCGTCTGGCCGAATGCGATCTCGGCCTGAAGAAGTTTGCGGCCGCGCGCGATGCGCTGGAGCCGCTGATCGAGCGGGGCGACCACCGCGCCGAGGCCCGCTACGCGATGCTGGGCGTGTTGCGCGGCCTGAACCGCGACGTCGAGTTCGTGAGCGAGACGCGGCGCGTGGTCGACGAGTTTCCAGACACGCCGTGGGCCGAGTCGGCGCTGAACGACCTGGCCACGTTCTATCTGCTCAACGATGACGACGCGGCGGCGGCGCGGGTGTTCGCCGAGATGTACCGGACCTATCCGTCCGGTGCCCACGCGGAGCGCGCGGCCTGGCGCTCCGGCTGGTGGGCCTACACGCGCGGCGACTACGCCGAAACGGTGCGCGTATTCGACGAGGCCTTCACGCGCTTCGCGCGCTCGGACTACCGGTCGGCCTGGAGCTACTGGGCCGCCCGGGCGCGGCGTCAGATGGGACAGCGCGACGCCGCGGCCGACGGGTATCGCGCCGTGATCGCGCTCTACCAGAATTCGTACTACGGCCGCGAGGCGGAGCGCGGACTGGCGGCGATCACCGGGACATCGACCGTCGCGCGCGCGCGACTCGAGGCGCCGCCGACCGTGACGCCCGGTGAGCCGCCGCCGAACGCGCGCCTGATCACGCGGCTGCTGGAAGTAGGCCTGTACGACGAGGCGATCGGCGAGCTGAAGTACGCCGAGCGCGCGGTGGGGACGTCGCCCCTCATCACGGCCAGTCTGGCGTACGCGTGGAATCGCAAGGGCGAGCTGCGCACCGCCATCACGCTGATGAAACGCGCGTACCCGCAGTTCATGGCGGAGGGCGGCGAGATGTTGCCGATCGAGTTGCGCCGCGTGATCTTTCCAATGGCGTACTGGGACCTGATTCAGAAGTACGCGGTGGGCCGCGGTCTCGATCCGCACGTGATGGCGGCGCTGATCACGCAGGAGTCCACGTTCCAGGCCGACGTCAAGTCGGCCGCCAACGCCTGGGGGCTGATGCAGATCCTGCCGTCCACGGGCCGGACCTACGCGGCCCGGGTGGGCGTGCGGCCGTGGCGGGTGTCGAAGCTGACCAATCCCGACGTGAACATCCGGATCGGCATGGCGTACTTTGCCGATCTGGTGAAGCGGTACGACGGCGTGATGGGCGCGCTCGTGGCCTACAACGCGGGCGGCAGCCGGTATCGCACGTGGGTCGCGGAATATCCGGGCGCCGACCGCGACGAGTTCATCGACAACATTCCGTTCTTCGAAACGCAGAACTACCTGAAACGCATCCTGGGCACGGCCGACGATTTCCGCGCGCTGTATCCTCGAACGTCCACGCGCCGCCGCTAGCAGAGGTCTGGTCCATGTCCCGTTCCCGCACGTCCGAGAAAGCGTCGCGCTTCACTGAATCGGTGATCCGCGAGATGACGCGGCTGGCGCAGCAGCACGGCGCCGTCAACCTGTCGCAGGGGTTTCCGGACTTTCCGGCGCCGGCCGACATCAAGGCGGCGGCCTGCGACGCGATCAACGCCGACATCAACCAATACGCCGTCACCTGGGGCGCCAAGCCGCTGCGCGACGCGATCGCCGCCGACTTCACGCGCCGTCACGGCGTGACGGTGGACGCGGACGCGCACGTGACGGTCTGCTGCGGCTCCACCGAAGCGATGATGTCCACGATGATGGCCATCGTGGATCCGGGCGATGAAGTGATCATCTTCGAGCCGTTCTACGAGAACTACGGCCCCGACGCGGTGCTGTCGGGCGCGACGCCGCGCTTCGTGACGCTGCGCGAACCGGCGGCGATCGACGCGGACTGGTCGTTCGATCCGGACGAGCTCGCGGCCGCCTTCAACAACAAGACGCGCGCCATCATCATCAACACGCCGAACAACCCCACCGGCAAGGTCTTCACCCGCGAGGAACTGCAGCAGATCGCGGCGCTCTGCCGGCAGTGGGACGTGATCGCCGTCACCGACGAGATCTACGAGCACATCATCTATAACGGCGCCACGCACGTGACGATGGCGTCGCTCGACGGGATGCAGAACCGCACGGTGACGATCAACAGCCTGTCGAAGACCTTCAGCGTCACGGGCTGGCGCGTGGGCTGGACGATCGCGCCGCCGGACATCGCCGGCGCGATCCGCAAGGTGCACGACTTTCTCACCGTGGGCGCCGCGGCGCCGCTGCAGGCGGCGGGCGCGATGGCGCTCGGCCTCCCCGACACGTACTTCCAGGGCCTGGCCGCCAGCTACCAGCAGAAGCGCGGCCGCCTGCTGCGAATCCTCGACCACGCCGGCTTTGTCTGCTATCTGCCGCGCGGCGCGTACTACGTCATGACGGACATCGCCGGATTCGGATTTCCCGACGATGTGGCGTTTGCGCGCCATCTCGTGGCCGACATCGGCGTCGCCGCCGTGCCCGGCAGCAGCTTCTATCACCATTCCGACACCGGGCGCACCAAGCTCCGTTTCTGCTTCTGCAAGAAGGAAGAAACTTTCGCGGCCGCCGAGGCGCGCCTGATCCGTCTCCAGTGAGCGCCGCACGCGCGGAAGACACACGGCGCCCGGGACGCGCGGCACGCGCGGGGGCAGCACTCGGTCCGCTGGTGATTGGCGTCGCCGTCTGGTGCGCGGCCGGCACGATCGCCGTGGCGACGCCGGACTCGGCCACCCAGCGCCTCGCGGTGGCGGCGCCGTGGTGGATGTTCGTTCTCGGCACGGTGATGGGCGCCGCCGTTCCCGCGTGGCGCGCGCGTCCGCTCACGGTGCTGCCCGCGCTCCTGGCGATCGTTCCGTGGTTGCCGCTGCCGCTGCCGGCGGTCGCGCTCATCTGGACGGGTCCGATGGCGTGGGTGCCCATCATCGCCGCCCTCGCATTCGCCCTCGGCCTGGCGCCGCTGGGCAACGTCGCGCGGCTGTTCAACCTGCTCGAACCGGATGATGCGACGGTGGCGGCGTTTGTGCTGGCGGCGATGCTCGGCGGGCTGGCGGCCTGGTCCGCGGATCCGCGCACGCCCGGCGGCGACGAGCCGCACTACCTGATGATCGCCCAGAGCCTGCTGAAGGACGGGGATCTCGACCTCACCAACAATCACCTCCATCGCGACTACGCGTCGTTCTACGGCGGCGAACTGCAGTTGGACTCGCGCCGCCGCGGCCTGCACGGCGAGGGGTACTCGATTCACGCGCCCGGCGTGGCGGTGCTCGTGGCGCCGCTGTTTCAGTTCTTCGGCTACACCGGCGCGCGCGTGGTCCTGATCCTGCTGACGTCGATCGGCGCGATGCTGACGTGGCGGCTGAGCTGGCGCGTGACCGACTCGGCCGCCGCGGCGTGGTGCGCCTGGGGCGCGGTCATCCTGACCCCGACCTTCGCGATGCAGAGCTTCATGGTCTTTCCCGACGCGCCGGGCTTCCTGATCGTGGCGGCCGCGACGTTGCTGCTCGTGCAGCTGTCGCGCGGTGATCTGCCGGGAACGCTGCCCGTGTTTCTGACCGGCATCGCCCTGGCCGCGCTGCCGTGGCTGCACACGCGATTCGCCATCCTCGCGGGCGGATTCGGCGCGGTGATCGTGATGCGGTTGGTCGCGCCCGGCGTCATTCCGCCCCGCAGGCGCAGCGACCTGGCCGCCGAGCTGGCGCCCGATCCGGTCATCACGCGCGAGGACCGCGTGATTCGGCTGATCGCCTTGCTGCTCGTCCCGGCCATCAGCGCGGCGCTGTGGTTCTGGTTCTTCAAGGCGCACTACGGCACGTTCGATCCGCGCGCGCCGTACGGTGCCGAAGAGCAGCGCCTCGCCTGGATCATCCCGGCGATCATGGGGCTGTTCTTTGACGGGCAGTACGGTCTTGCGGCGTACGCGCCGGCGGTGGCGCTGGCATTTGTCGGCTGGTGGCGGCGCACCGAGACGTTCACGCGGCGACTCGCCGTCGAGTTGGCGGTGATCGTGTGTGCGTATCTCGCGGCGGTCACGACGGTACGCATGTGGTGGGCGGGCAACCCCGCGACCCCGGCGCGTTTCATGATGGCGGTATTGCCGCTTCTCGCGGTGCCGATTGCCGCGGCCTGGACGCGCGTCACGACCGCGACGCGCGCGTTGGCCGTGGCGATGATCGCGATCGGCGGCGGTGTCACGGCCGTCGTCCTGAGCGTGGATCGCGCGAATCTGGCGTGGAATTACCGCTGGGAACAACCGGCCTGGCTCGAGTGGTTGTCGCCGGTCGTCAATCTGTCGCGCGCGTGGCCCGGTTTCTTCTGGCAGGAGAGCCGCTTTCCGGTTCATGTGATGTTGTGGTGCGCGATCGGCGCGGTCGTGTGGTTGATCGCGCGGCGTGTCGTCGCCGATGCGCGCGCGGCGGTCGTGGTCTGGGGGCTGGCGGCGCTGTCGCTCCTGGCGCCCGCCGGCTGGGCGCTGACCCGCGCGGCCGCGCTTGATCCCGCGACCGCGCAGTTGCGGGTGATCGCCAGCGAAGGCGCGGGGGATCGCGTCTACGCGATCGGCGCCGGCCGGTTCGCGCGGGTGCGATCGCTGAAAGACACGATGGTGCTGCGGCCGCTGGAACCCGGTCCCGATCCCGGCCGGCAGCCGCCGCTGCTGGCGTTCCCCGACGTTCCAGCCGCGCGCTACGTGGTGCGTGTGACGTCAACCGGCGCCGCGCCCGTGCCGCTGCGCCTGTTTGTCGGCGGGTCCCGGTCGCCCTGGCGCGAGTTCGCCGTGCCCGGCGCCGGTGTGTTCTCGTTCCCGTTCGTGCTGCCCGTGGCCGTGCCGCGCGTGGTCATCGACGCGGATCAGGCCGCGCGCGCCACGCTGCGCGTGGAATTGATCGTTGAAGAGGCCATGCCGGCGCGCGAGGCCGTCGTGACGCGGTCGGCCGCCCACTACGGATCGAGCGACGTGTTGTTTCTGGACGACCAGGTGTTTGCGGAGCCCGACGGCTTCTGGGTGCGGGGCCGTCAGGCCGCGCGGTTCCTGCTGGTGCCGGCCGTGACCGGTCCGGTGTCGCCGCTCACGGCGCGCATCCTGGTCCGCAACGGCGGCGCGCCCAATACGGTCACGGTCGAATCCGGAACGTTCCAGCGCCTGCTGATGATGACGCCGTTTCAGGAACTGGATGTCGACGTCCCGCTGACGCCGGCCGGCACCGCCAACGTGCGCGTCGCCTCAGGCGACGGCTTCGTACCGGCCGACCTGCAGCCGGGAAGCACCGACCGCAGACTGTTGGGTGTCTGGATACAACCGGGATAGATCAATTGCGGAAGATGGCAATCTGAAATTGGCAATCGCCGATTGGCAATCGGGGAAAGGCTGAATCGCCGATCGGGGAATCGGGGAATCGAAGCAGCGGTTTCCCGATTGCGCGATTTCAGATTATTGAGATTGCCGTTTCCCCGATTCCGCGATCGGCGATTGCCAATTTCAAATTGCGGCATTTATCGATGGAGTAGTGTCGTTAGTACCGTACAACGCCCCCGAACCAGAGGCCTTTGAACTCCATGTCCCCAAAGTCCTTCTTGATCGTCACCGTCGTCGTCATCTTGCGCCAGCCGCCCTGCACGCCGAGATAGTTGTTGATGTTGTACGTGCCGTAGATGTCCCAGTCGATGTAGTTGCCGGCGTAGTCCGGGCTGACGTTCGGCACTTTGAAGCCGCTGACCTCGGCCGTGATCGCCAGATGCGGCAGGATGTAACCGCGCGCGATGCCGCCGATGGCCGGCAGCGGACCTTTGGCGCGGGTGAATTCCGAGGTGCCCGGCGACTTGATGCTGGCGCCGAAGTTCGTGAGGCGCCCTTCAAACGTGATCCCGACGAACCCGCGCGGGAGTGAGACCAGGTCCAGTTCGTAGCCGAGGCGCCACACCTTCCAGTCGAACGTCGTCTGAATGGGCAGGTTCGCCGAGAAGGCCTGGCCGTTGAAGACGATTTCGCGCGTGAGCGTCGCATCCGATGAATACGACACCGGCGTGTACTGGGCGTAGAGCTTGTTGCGCTTGCTGGGCCGCAGCACGAACCGGAAGTCCGGAAACCGGGTCTTCTGGAACTTCAGGTCCGTCACGAAGTCGACCTTCGAGCCGGCGATGCCGAACTGCTCGCTGGCGATCACGCCCAGCAGGTCGGGGTTCCACATCCCGATGCCCACCTCGATGTGATACGTCTCGCCGACCGCGCCGGGGTTGAGCTTGGGCGCGGTGTACTGCGCGGCGGCCGGCGTGGCTGCGGCCAGCATGATCGCCATTCCGATAGTGAGTCGTCCCATCCGTGTCATCCCTGTGTCCTCTATACTTTTCAGATGCGTCGCGCGCTTGTTCGGTTGCTGCCCTATGTGCGCGAGGCCCGTCGGGCATTTGTCATCGGGTTGGCCTGTATTTTCATCGCGACCGCCGTGTCGCTGGCCTCCCCGTGGGTCCTCAAGTACGCCATCGATGACCTGACCGCCGGTGTCAGCCGGAATCGGCTGGCCGGCTATGCGCTGTTGATGCTCGGTCTGGCCATCGTGGACGGCGGATTTCGATACTTGATGCGCAAACAGCTTATCGGCGCCTCCCGAACACTCGAATATGCCCTCCGGAACGATTTTTTTGCCCATCTCGAACGCCTGCCCCTCGCGTACTTCCAGGCGACCCGCACGGGCGATCTCATGTCTCGTGCCACAAACGATCTGGGCGCCGTCCGCATGATGCTCGGCCCGGCCGTGATGTATTTCGCCAGCACGGCCCTCGGTTTTGTCCTCGCCGTTGCACTTATGTTCTCCATCGACGCGCGGCTGACCTGGATTGCGCTGGTGCCGATGCCGGTCGTCACCGTGGCCACGCGCTACTTTGGCCGGGCGATCCACGATCGCTTCGAGCGTATTCAGGCCCAGCTCTCGGACATGAGCGCCGTCGTGCAGGAATCCCTCTCGGGGGTGCGCGTGGTGCGCGCCTACCGTCAGGAGCAGACGGAGATCGGCCGGTTTCGGCGGTCGAATGATGAGTATGTCGCCCGCAACCGCGGCCTGATCCGGTTGCAGGCGGCCTTTTATCCCAGCCTCACGTTCTGCTTTGGCGTCAGCTCGCTGATCGTTCTGTGGCTGGGCGGGCGCGACGTGATCGCCGGCCGCTTGACGCTCGGCTCCTTCGTCGCCTTTCTGCGCTACCTGGTAATGCTGTCGTGGCCGATGATCGCGTTCGGCTGGGTGATCAACATCGCGCAGCGGGGCCTGGCGTCGTGGGGACGCATGCTCGAAATCCTGGACACGGCGCCGTCGATCAATGACGACGCCGCCCGGCCGGACGCGCTGGCCGACGGCGTGAAGGGCGCGATCGAGTTCCGGGGCCTGACGTTTCGATATCCGGCGCGCGCCGGCGAGGTGAACGGGGACGCCGACGTTGCGCTGACCGGGATCTCGCTGAAGATCGCCGCGGGCCAGACGGTGGCCGTCATCGGTCCGACCGGATCGGGCAAATCAACGCTCGTGCAACTGCTGCCGCGGCTGCACGATCCGGATCCCGGCACGTTGTTCGTGGACGGCGAAGACGTGCGCGAGATTCCGCTGGCGCGCCTGCGCGGCGCCATCGGGATGGTGCCGCAGGAGCCGTTCCTCTTCTCCGACACGCTGGCCGGCAACATCCTCTTTGGTTTCGACCCGGCGCGCGATCAGGCACGCGTGGATGCGGCCGCGCATGCCGCCGGGCTCGACGCGGATCTCCCGGATTTTCCCGACGGCTACAACACGGTGGTCGGCGAGCGGGGCATCACATTGTCGGGCGGTCAGAAGCAGCGGACCGCGATCGCGCGCGCCGTGGCTGCCGACCCGCGCATCCTGGTCCTCGACGATGCCCTGTCGGCCGTCGATACGCAGACCGAAGAGACCATCCTCAGGCGGTTGCGGGCAGTGCGCCGGGGCCGCACGTGCCTGATCGTCGCGCACCGCATTTCCACCGTGCGCGATGCGGACCTCATCGTGGTGATCGACAAGGGCCGCATCGTCGAGCGGGGCACGCATGAGGAGCTCGTGCGGCACGCCGGTCTCTACGCGCGCATGGATCAGCAGCAGCGCCTGGAAGACGAGCTGGCCGCCTCGTGAGTGCCGCCCAGGACGACGTCATCGGAAAAGCGTACGACGCGCGGCTGATGCGGCGATTGTTGGTGTACTTGCGGCCGCACGTGCCGGCGGCGGCCGTGGCGTTTGTCGCGATCGTCGGCGGGGCGCTGGTCGAGCTCGCGCAGCCGCTGCTGACTCAGCGCGCGATCGACACCTACATCGCGCGGAAGGACGTGGCCGGCCTGCAGTGGATTGCGACCGTCTTTCTGGCGCTTCTGGTCCTGAACTTCCTGTTCGAGTATCTGCAGACGGTGGTCATGCAGACGATCGGGCAGTACATCATGCGGGCGATTCGGCTGCAGGTGTACGGGCATCTGCAGAAGCTGGACCTGGCGTTCTTCGACAGAAACCCCGTCGGTCGGATGATGACGCGCGTGACGACGGACGTCGACGCGCTCAACGATCTGTTTGCCTCGGGCGTCATCACGGTGTTCGGCGACATCCTCGCGCTCGCCGGCATCATCACGGCGATGCTGTGGATGAACTGGCGGTTGGCGCTGGTGGCGTTCGTGGTCCTGCCGGGTATCCTGGCCGCCACCCAGTGGTTCCGCCGGAACGTGCGCGAGTCGTACCGGCAGGTGCGCGGTCTGGTCGCCAAGATCAATGCGTTTCTCCAGGAGCACCTCACGGGGATGTCGACCGTGCAGCTGTTCGGCCAGGAGCGGCGCACGCTCGAGCGGTTCGACCGGATCAATCGCGACCATCGCGACGCCAACATCCGGTCGATCGTCTATTACGCGCTCTTCTATCCGATGATCGAAACGATGGCGGCGTTGTCGGCCGCGTTGATCATCTTCGTCGGTGGCGGGTGGGAAGGGCAGGGCATCGTCACGCTCGGCGTCCTGGTGGCGTTCCTCCAGTACTCACGGCGTTTCTTCCAGCCGATCAGCGACCTCTCGGAGAAGTTCAACATCCTGCAGGCCGCCATGGCGGCGTCCGAGCGCATCTTCACCGTGCTCGACACGCCGGTGGCCATTGCGTCTCCGAACCTCCCGAGCCTCCCGAACCTCCCGAACCCTCCGAACCCCCCGAACCCCCCGAACCTCCCGAACCCCACGAACCGCCCTGTTATTGAGTTTGACCACGTCTGGTTTGCCTATGTCGACGGCGATGCCGAGCCCCAATGGGTATTGAAGGATGTGTCGTTCGTCGTGGCGCCCGGCCAGCGGATCGGGATCGTCGGCGCCACCGGGTCGGGCAAGACGACCATCATCAGCCTGGTGCTCCGGTTCTACGACGTGCAGCGCGGCCGGATTCTGGTCGATGGCGTGGACATCAGGCAGATGGACCTCGCCGTGTTGCGCGGCATCTTCGGGCTGGTGCTGCAGGATGTGCACCTGTTTGCCGGCACGATCGCCGGGAACATCCGGCTCGGGCGCGATGATATCGGCGACGAGGCCGTCGCCGCTGCGGCGCGGGCGGTGCACGCCGACGAGTTCATCGCCCGGTTGCCGCAGGGGTATCAGACCGAAGTGGCGGAGCGCGGCGCGACCCTGTCGGTTGGGCAGAAGCAGTTGTTGTCGTTTGCCCGGGCACTGGCGTTTCAACCCCGGGTGCTGGTGCTGGACGAAGCGACGTCGAGCGTGGACACCGCCACCGAGGCGCTGATCGAGGACGCGCTGAGGGTGGTGATGCAGAACCGGACGGTCGTGGCCATCGCGCATCGGCTGTCGACGATCCAAGACATGGACTGCATCCTGGTGCTGCACAAGGGCGAGTTACGGGAAAGCGGCACCCACCAGGAGCTGCTGGGGCTACGGGGGCTGTACTTCAGGCTCTACGAACTGTCACGCGTGCAGGTTAATTGAAATCGGGAATCAATTCGATGAATTGATTCCCGATTTCAATTACTCGGGTCGGCTGTTCTTGGGGTGCCAGCCGAGGCGGAGCACGGTCACCATCGCGTCCCTTCGGCCGAAGACCAGAGCCTCGGTGCAGCTCCAAAGGTAGAGATCCACGTGCCGGCCGATCACAGCGGGACCCGTGTCCATCACCGTGTAGATCCCCCGGTACTTGTCGGGCAGGCTGCCCGCTCGCCCGGGCAAGCCGTCGATCTCGATGACCGAGCCCTCCGGCAGCAGGCGCTTGTCGGCCGCCACGATACCGGTGGTGACGCCGACGCCGGAGGCGGTCGTCTGCCCCTTGCAGTAGGCCGTGGCCATGAACTGCAGACGCGCCCCCGGCACCGGGGCCACATTGACCTCGGATAGGGTCGGATCAGCGCTCTTTCGGGAGTCGATCACGGTGGCGTCGTACAGCAACACGAAGCCGACGACCGCGAGAGCCGTTGCGACCAGTTTCCGCCGAATCGATCGTGACAGGAACATTGGAGGGCGCCCCGGGCCGGCTAACCGGTGGTTCAAGGCGCCTATTCAGGGTACCTCAGGACGATGGTGATGGGCCCGCCGCCGCGCCCGGATAAAGACCAGGCTGGCCCAGTAGGCCACGCCCGACAGGATCGACGCAAGTATCGTAGATCCAATAAGATACGCGGCCAACAGCGGCCGCAGCAGGCTCCCAAGCGCCTCGAATCGCACCCGCCAGCCGTCCAGTTCCCAGATCGCCTGGAGCCGTGGAAGGAAATCCGGGGGCATCCGGGCGCCCGTCAGCCAGGCTCCAAGGGCCGTGCCGGCGGCGTAGTAGGGCCCCATGAACCACGGCAGGTGGATGTAGATGCCGATCAGCACCGCCACCCGGTTGAGGTTCAGCGCAAATGCGAGGGCCAGGCCGATCGCCGTATGCAGGCCCAGGAGCGGGGAGAAGCCGATGAAGACGCCCATGGCGAACGCCGCCGCCGTTCGCTCCGGCGTGTCGTGGATGTGCAGCAGCCGCTCGGTCCATCGCTCGAGGGCGGACTTTGTCAGTTGCCAGACCATGAGCTAGAAGTGGGTAAAGCCGCCGCCAAGCGGCTCGGGCTGACCGTCGCGGTCGAGGACCACGTTGCGACCCGGCGTCAGCTCGCCGACACAGGTGACGCCGGCGTGACGGCCGGCGATCGCCTCGAATCCCCGCCGCTTGCGCAGCGGAACGGCGAAGAGCAGCTCGTAATCCTCGCCGCCCCGGAGGGCCTGCTCGAGCGTGGCCACGGGATCCACAGGCATCTGTGTCGAGTGTATACGTGCGCCGGTGCCGGATGCGGCGGCCAGCTGGCTGACGGCGTCGGCCAGGCCGTCGGAAATGTCCATGCAGGCGCTCGCGGCGCGGTTGCGCGCCACCTGCACCCCGCATCGGAGGCGCGACGCGGGCGACAGGGGCCCGCGCAGACAGGGCGCCAACGCGCCCGGCGACGGGGTGCCGGCCTCCAGTGTACGCAGGGCGCGTTCCACCTCGGCTGCGGCGCGGCCCAGCGTTCCGGTGACGTAGAGCAGGTGTCCCGCGCGTCCGCCGCTGCGCGTGAGGAGGCGCCGGCGCCGTCCGGAGCCGATGAGCGTGACGTCGATCACGATCGGGCCGGGCGACTCGGCGAGGTTGCCGCCAACCAGCGGCACCCGCACCTCGCGCGCCAGCGACAGGAATCCGTCGATCAGGAGGTCGAAGTCGGCCACGGTCAGCACGCGGGGCAGGGCGAGGCTGAGCGTCGCGGCGCGCGGTTCGGCGCCCATCGCGGCCAGATCGCTGACGTTGACGGCCAGGGCCTTCCGGCCGATCTCGTGCATCGACATCCACGCGCGCCGGAAATGGATGTCCTCCACCTGACAGTCAGTCGTGACGACATCGAGCTCGCCTCGCGCCGGTTCCAGCACGGCCGCATCGTCGCCCATGCCGAGGAGCACCCACGGAGGGGCGTCCGGCACCCGCGAGCGGATCCGTTCGATCAGTGCGCGTTCGCCGAGATCGGAGATGAGCATGTGAATGGGTGAATGGGTGAGTCCGGTGTGGAAAGCACAGTACCCCGCTTTGCCGTGTGGGGAGGTCGAGCGGACCTGCGTAGCAGGTGGAGCCGCTATAAAAACCGCGCTTCAGGCTTCCTCACCACGGAGGCATGCACACCACGCGGGATCGCAGCTCACTTTGTTGTGAAAGACATCGGCCCAGACGACACTCCGAAACCATCACGCACAAAGCAGGGAAGGTGAGTATAGCAGGGCGCGCAGGGTGCGCAGGACGCGCAGGGCGCGCAGGACGCGCAGGACGCGCAGGACGTGCAGGA
>JAKALV010000043.1 GCA_021824055.1 Acidobacteriota bacterium | reverse complement strand
TCGGCGGCACGGCGGATGACGTCGTGATGCACGATCCGGCGCGCGCGCCGTATCGCGTGCTGCGCTGGGCCGAGTTCGACCGCATGTGGTCGCCGACCGGCCGCTGGCTGATGCTGGTGCTTCCGCCCAGCGGATTTCGCCGCGCCGACGAAGCCGCGCGGGCCGCGCCCGCGCCGGACGATCCTGCCGTGCGCGGCCCGACACCCTGCACCGCGCTGGTGGATCGTGGCGTCCAGATGGCCCTCGAGGGCGACGCCGACGTCGCCGAGCGCGCCCTGACCGCCGCCACGAATCTGTGTCCCAACGATCCGGCGCCGAGGCGCGAACTGGCGGGGCTGCGTTTCTCGCAATCGCGATGGACGGAGGCCCGCGATCTCGCGCTCACGGCGATTCATCTCGCGCCTGATGACGCGTACTCGTGGCAACTGGTCGCCACGAGCCGGTACCTTCTGGGCGACGCCGATGGCGCGCTCGATGCCTGGAATCACACCGGCGAGCCGCGCATCGACCTGATCGACATTCAGGGCGCCGCGAGGACGCCGCAGCCGGTGATTGTTCGGGCGGCCGGCTTGCAGCCACGCCAGTTGCTGACGGCGGCCATACTGGCGCGCGCGCGGCGACGCGCGAGCGAACTCCCCGTCGCCTTGAACACGCGGGTGACGTACGAACCGGTGGCGGGCGGCCTCGCCAAAACGAATATTCGCATCGATGAACGCTCGCTCCTGCCGCATGGATGGTTTGCGCTGGCAAATCTCGGCGCGCGCGCGGCGCTGCACGACGAGGTGCGCGTCGAGGTCGGCGGCCCGCTCCGCGCCGGCGATCTCGAAACTGTCGCCTGGCGATGGTCGCCCGGCCGGCCGCGCGTCGCGTTCAGCCTGGCCACGCCGTCGCCGCGATGGCTGCCGGGCATCGTCTTGTTCGACGCATCGTGGGATCGGCAGACGTACCGATCGACGCCCGCGCCGGATGCGGGCGGGCCATGGCGCGACACGCGACGCCGGGCCGGATTGCGCGTGACCGACTGGGCCGCGGGCTGGTTGCGCTGGGAGGCCGGCGCGGCGCTCGACCGATTCGGCACGCGCGACTACGTGGCCGCCGGCAGCGCGCTCGACCTGCGTGCGGCCGGCGACCGCATCGCGGTGTCAACATCGGCAGAGTGGTGGACGCCTATTCGCGGCGGGCATCGACTGGCCACGGCCGACGTGCGGACATCGTGGCGCTCGACGGACGTGACGTCGCGGCCACAGTGGTCGGCCACAAGCCGCGTCACCGTTGCGAGCGAGTCCGCGCCGCTCGCGCTGTGGCCTGGCGCGGGCACGGGCCAGGGCCGCGCGGGCCTGTTGCGCGCGCATGCGCTGCTTCGCGACGGCGTGCTGGACGGTCCGGTCTTCGGACGTCGGGTGGCGCAGGGATCCGTCGAGTATGCGCGGCCGGTCGCGGGCGCGCTCGCGGGCGCCGTGTCGATCGCCGGATTTGTGGACGGCGCGCGCGCCTGGCGGCGAGTGAACGGACTCGCCACGTCGCCGCTCTTCGTCGATGCCGGCATCGGCCTGCGCATCCGCGCGCCGGGTGAGCGCGGCGCGTTCCGTCTTGATCTCGCGCATGGTTTGCGCGGCGGCGGCACGACGCTGTCGGCCGACTGGGTCCGCGCGTGGCCCCGGTAGCGCGGCGCTGTGCTGTTGGGAACAGCGCCGGTGCCGGCGTCCCCGCTATGGTCTTCAGCGAGGTGAGTCATCATGAGTATTCGAGCTACCGCTACCGGCGTCGCGTTTGTCGTGTCTTCTCTGCTGTTGAGTTCGTCGGCCATCGCGCAGCAGCGTCACATCGTTGATTCCGTCAACATGCATCAGGCCCTTGCGGCACAGTCTGCCACCGACCAGCAGAACCGTGATGTCGTGATCGGCGTGCTGCATCAGTCACAGGTTCGTGAACTGGCCAACAAGCTCGGGCTGGACGTGACTCGCGCGGAAAGCGCGATCGCCACGCTGAGCGGCCCCGAGCTGACGCGTGTCGCCACGCAGGCCCGCGCGGCCAATACCCAACTCGCCGGCGGGTCCAACATGGTCATCATCTCGACGACGACCCTGCTGCTCATCCTGATCATCGTGATTCTGATCGTGCGATAGCACGGCGTCTCGCGATCGTCCTCCCTCGCCCTTGTGGACGGCGGGCTTGTCGCCCGCCGTCCATCACGGCCGGCCTCTGCCGAATGGCAGTTGGCGCAAACACGCCAGCCGATCAATGATGAAGGGATGGACGTCGTCATTATCGGTGGTGGTGTGGTGGGGGTGTCATGTGCGCTGCAGCTGGCCAAGCGGGGCGCATCCGTCACCGTGCTCGAGAAAGACCGCGTGGGCCACGGATGCTCGTTCGGCAACGCCGGATGGCTGACCCCGTCCCAGGCGGTGCCGCTGGCCAATCCGGCGCTGCTGTTCAAGTCGTTCAAGTGGATGCTCGACCCCGAAAGTCCGCTGTACATCCAGCCGCGCCTCGATCCGTCCTACCTGCGCTGGCTGATCGGCTTCCTGCTGTCGTCGCGTCAATCCAAGTTCGAACCCGGCGCCATGGCGCTCGTCGAGTTGTGCCGCGTGAGCGTCGACATGTGGGAAGAGGTCGAGAAGCGGGCGCCCGAGTCCTTCGGTTTCGAACGTCACGGCCTGCTCGCCGTGTACGAGAAGACGGATTCGTTCGAGGCCGCGCACAAGTCCAACGAGCTGATCGCGCGCGCCGGCGCCAGGGTGGAACGCTGGAGTTCGGATCAGGTGCGCGACCGCGAGCCCGCGATCATCGGCAAGCAGGTGGGCGGCTACTTCTTCCCCGACGATGCCCACTGCAAGCCGTACGAGGCGGTGCGCGCGCTTGCCGCCGAGGCCGCCGCCGCCGGCGTGACGTTCGTGGAAGGCGCGGAGGTGTTCAGGATCTCGGCGCCGTCAGGCACCAGCCCGCGGCGCCTGACGACCACGCACGGCGAATTCACGGCGGAGAAGATCCTGCTGGCCGCCGGCTCGTGGTCGGAGGATCTCGGCAAGATGCTCGACCTGCGCGTGCCGATCCTCGGCGCGAAGGGTTATTCGATGCTGCTGCCGAAGGCCAATCCGCATCCGAAGAGCTCAATCTACCTGATCGAGCGCAAGGTCGCCGTCAACCCGCACAAGGACGCGCTGCGCATTTCAGGCACGCTCGAGCTCGTGAAGAACGACTTCTCGATCAACCAGCGCCGCGTCAACGTGATCCTGCGCGGCGCCAAGGGCATGCTCAACATCGGCGACGCGCCGGTGGTGAACGATCTGTGGCGCGGACTGCGCCCGTGCACGCCGGACGGCATGCCCCTCATCGGGAAAGCGCGAGGGCACGGCGACGTGTGGCTCGCCACCGGCCATCAGATGGCGGGGCTAAAAACCGCGCCCGCCACCGGTGTGCTGCTCGCACAACTGATGACGGGCGAAAAACCCAGCTTCAATCCGGAGCCGTTCCGGGCGGACAGATTCTAAAACTTTCCGAAGGTTCCGGTGTCGCTGAGCGGCAGGGCTTCCTCCGCCGTCTGCGTCCTGCCGGCAGGCTTGTGCGACATCGGCAGCACGCGGCCGGCGGGTTTCCCCTGCGCGCGCAACGTGGCTGACCGACGCGGCGCCGCGTCAGCCTTCGAGCCGCCGACCAGCAGCTCGAGCTCGTGCACCACGCCCATCGACGTCTCCGCCTGAGCATTGAGCTCTTCGCTCGCGGCCGCGCTCTCTTCTGCGGTGGCCGCCGTCGTCTGCGTGACCTTTTCCATTTGTCCGATGGCCTGCGTCACCTGATCGATGCCCTGCGTCTGCTGCCGGCTGGCCTCGCGCACTTCAACCATGCCCTTCACGCGCGAGATCGCGTCGGTGATCGCCCCGATCGAGTGGGCCACTTCTTCGACCTTGCCGTTGCCTTCCTGCGACCGCTGGATCGATTCCTCGATCAGCCCGGCCGTATCGCGCGCGGCCTGCGCCGAGCGCTGCGCCAGGTTGCGGACCTCATCGGCCACCACGGCGAACCCCATGCCGGCTTCGCCGGCGCGGGCGGCTTCGACCGCGGCGTTGAGCGCGAGGATGTTCGTCTGGAAGGCGATCTCATCGATCGTCTTGATGATCTTCGCGACCTTGTTGCTCGACTCCTGGATCGCGCCCATGGAGGCCACCATGCCGGTCAGCGCCACGTTGGAGGCGTTCACTTGTTGAGCCACGTCGGTCACAAGCTTGGCGGCGTCGGCCGCGTTTTCGGCGTTCTTGCGCGTCATCGACGCCATTTCTTCCATCGACGCGGATGTCTCTTCGAGCGACGAGGCCTGTTCGGTGGCGCCCTGCGACAGCGACTGCGCCGACGCCGACACCTGGCCGGCCGCGGACACGACCTGCTCGGAGCCCTCGCGCAAGGCTGTGGTCATCAACGTCAGATGTTTCATCAGCCCGCGGATCAGAACGGTGGAGACGATCGTGATGCCGACAATGCCGACAAGGACCATGATGCTGAAGATCCACTGTAGCTGCGACATGTCGGCATCAAGCGCCGCACGTTCCGCCTGCATGGCGCCATTGGCCACCTGGGCAAAGAGCGCGTCGTACGCCGCGCCCTCCGCGCCGAGACGCCACAGGAGAAACACGGTGGCGCAGGTACCCCCAAGAATTCCGGCAAACACAAGGAGGTAGATCCGCTGAGCTAGCTTGAGGTTCTTCATAGAGCCTTCCCGAAGATTCGTCGCGCCCGATTGCGCCAGGGCCGCAGCGGCCCATCCAGGGAATCGACCGTCCCCGATCCTTCTTGAGCCCAGCGGACATGCGATCGGCGGCAGGGCGCTCGGCACGCAATTGAGGTCCTGACGCACAATCAGCGGCAGGGTCGCTCTGCGTCCCCTGCCGCTGAGGTTACTTGGGGTGACCTTAGAACTTGCCGAACGTACCGGTGTCCTCCAATGGCAGGGCCTCCTCGGCCGTCTGCTTTCTCGCCGCCGTCGGCTTGCGTGAGATGGCGAGGACGCGACCGGCCGGCTTGGCCTTCGGCTGAGCCGGTGTCGAGCGGCGCACCACCTCGTGCGCGTCGAAGCCGCCGACCATCGATTCGAGGTCGCGAACAACCACCATGGACGTCTCCGCCTGAGCGTTGAGTTCCTCACTCGCCGCCGCGCTCTCTTCCGCCGTCGCCGCCGTGGTCTGCGTGACCTTCTCCATCTGCATGACCGCCTGCGTCACCTGATCGATGCCCTGCGTCTGCTGCTGGCTGGCTTCGCGCACTTCTTCCACGATGCCCTTGACGCGGTTCACGCTTTCAGTGATCGTGCCGATCGTCGCCGCCACCTGCTCGACCTTGGTGGAACCTTCCTGCGACTTCGCAATCGACTCCTCGATCAGGCCAGCCGTGTCCTTCGCGGCCTGCGCGGAGCGCTGCGCCAGATTCCGAACTTCGTCGGCGACGACGGCGAATCCCATGCCGGCTTCACCCGCTCGTGCCGCTTCAACCGCCGCGTTGAGCGCGAGGATGTTCGTCTGGAAGGCGATCTCGTCGATCGTCTTGATGATCTTGGCAACCTTGTTGCTCGACTCGCGGATCTCTTCCATCGACCCGACCATGTCGGCCAGCGCCGTATTCGACGCCGTGACCTGGTTGGCCACATCCGTGACAAGGCGGGCCGCCTGGACGGCGTTCTCGGAATTGCGCCGTGTCATGGACGCCATCTCTTCCATCGACGCCGAGGTTTCCTCGAGCGACGAGGCCGATTCCGTAGCGCCCTGCGACAAGGACTGCGCTGAGGTCGATACCTGGCCCGCGGCCGATTCGATCTGCTGGGCCCCGTCCTTCAACTCCGCGGCAACCTTGCGCAGCGAGTTGTTCGTGTGTCGAACGATGACCACAGCGCCAGCCACGATCAACATCGACACGAACATGATGCCGAACATCATGTAGCGGATGCCGGCGTAGGTGGACTCGGCATCGGCGTCCGCCTGCGTGACAAACGCGTCCTGCTGCGCCAGCAGTGTGTCGGCCATGTCGTCGACCTTCGCGATCAGCGGGTTCGTCCGATCTTTGGCGTCTGTCCAGGCTTCCATCGCCTTCCCGCCCTTCGCGAGGTTCTCCACGTCGGTTTCCGCCAGATCCCACGCATCCATCGTGGCGCTGATATCGGCCACAAGCTTCTTGCCCTCGGCCGTTGCGAGGAGCGGCTCGATTTCCTTCAGCAGTTGCTTGTTGAGGTTGACGACCTCGTCAATCTCCTTGGAGGCCTGGTCGACCGCAGCCTGATCCTTGCCAAACGCGCCCAGGAGCACCCTGCGCTGATCACTGCGGGCCGCGACGGCGTTCTGCTGGATGCGCAGCGCCAATTCGATCTTCTTGGTGGTTCTCGTCAGCGCCGTGCCGATCGCATCGTTCAGGGTGCCGCCGCTCCAGAACGCAAAACCGCTGGCCACGGCCAGAAGGAATGCCAACGCGCCGACGATGACGTACAGTTTCTTCCCGATTGTCCAGGTTGTACCCACAGAATCCTCCTCAAGAGGCTGCCGGCGGCGCGCCGGAGCCATGGTTCTGCCAGAGAATCGGCGCTGTGGGTGCGGACTTGAGCCGCCTGAGAAAGAAAAAGCGCTGACCCCAATGCGGGGCCAGCGCGAAGTGCCTGACTCTCTACCTTCAGGCCTGATACAGCGATCGCACCTGGAACAGGATGTAGAACCCGATCAGGGCGCCGATGAGCGCGCCGATGATGTTGCCGCTCAGGAGCGAGAACACGAGGCTGGCGATCTGGGCGTAGAACAGCAGCCGCCAACCGGACATCTTTCGCGCGAACAATCCCGGCAGCGCCGCCAGCGTCAGGCCGATCTCGACGATGAGGACCACGGTCAGGTAGGAGAAGCCCGCCGCGTAGCCGACGCCGCCAAACGGCATGAGCGCCGTGCCGACACCGAGCACGAACAGCAGCGGCGGCAGCATCAGGATGAGGAGCACGACGGTGATCCACGGCCCGTACTTGACGATCCACTCTCTGCCGCCTGCGGAATTTGAAACGGCGCCTTCTGCACCAGGTAGTAGTCGAGAAAACCAATCAGGTCTTTGGGGGCTGCGGTTGAATCGGGGCTCATATGGTCCTCCGGAGTGTGCGAACCCGGACATCCTGCTCGCATTCGGCGCCGACGTCAATCCGAACTTGGCGTCCCAACGGACGAAAGCCGCGCCGCTACTGGTAGATCACCACGGACGGGACCGCTCGGGGCGAACTACCGCAATGAGTATGCGCGGACTGCGAGGGAAATGAACACGATGGCAATGAACCACAGGGCCAGCCTCGCCCCGCCCATCAGGCGGGTGCGCGCCACATGCCGGGTGTTCCTGGCCTTGATGCCGGTGACGGCGGCAAAACCGGTGACGATGACCGCGAGGCCGAAGTATGCGAGCCAGGACATGACGTGATGCTACGAGACACAGACCCGCGGAGAATGTGCACTTCGGTACACCGCGGCCGCGCGCTCGGCCAGGAAGGTCGAGCAACGGCCTTCCGGGCTTAGCGCACGATGATGTTGTCGAGGCCCATCGGGTTGCGGCAGCACGCGGCGGAGGCGTTGGTGAGCGCGATCGAGAGCGTGTCGATGGCGCTCGAGGCGTACGGATTCACGACCTGTTTCAGGCTGCCGAACGTGTTCGGCAGTTCGCCGGCGACGGTGAACACGTTCGCGCCGTTCAGCGTGCCGGTCATCGTGTACGGGATGCGCGTCGTGCTCGAGTAGAGCTCCGCCGAAAAGAACGTGAACGCGGATGCCGCGGTGACGTCGATGCGGGCCGTCACGGTGGTGGAGGGCTCCGCGAAGAACTGGATGAACGGCGCGGGATGGCCGTAGGTCGTGCTGGCCATCCAGCCCGGTGTTGCGGACGACACGGTGAAGCCCGATTCCGTGTAGCTGGTGAATGCGGCGCCGTTGGACGTCAGGCCGCTGAATCCGATGGTGGTGGCGCCCGCGGGTGGTGGAACCGTGGCGACCGTGCGCGGATCGCGCGTGAGGCGCAGGGTCAGCGTCTGATTCGCGCTGAGCAGGATGGTCTGTGACGCGGACAGATAGTTGGTGGCCGTCGCGCTGACGGACAGCCCGCCGGCGGTCAGTCCCGCGAAGCTAAAGGCGCCGGACGCGTCGGTGGTGGTGGACGTGCCGTGGTCGGGCCCGCTCGCGATGGAGACGCGCGCGCCAACCACGCTCGCGCCCGTGGCGCTGTCGGTCACGGTGCCGCTGAGCGAGAACCGCTGCGGCGGAGCCACCGGCGTGTCGGACAGCGCGATGTTGTCGAGGCCCATCGGGTTGCGGCAGCACGCGGCGGCGCTGTTGGTCAGCGCAATCGACAGCGTGTCGATCAGGACCGCGTTGGGATTGGACACCGTGCGAAACGAACCGAACGTATTCGACACGGTCCCGCTCATGGTGAACACCACCGCGGAGTTTCTCAGTCCCTTGATCATGTACGGGACCGGCGTGGTACTGGCGTACAGGTCGACCGACTTGAAATAGGTGGGGCTCGGCGCCGTTACGTGAATCTCGCCCGCCGCCGTGGTTCCCGGCTCCGCCCAGAATTGAATGAACGGCGCGGGATTGCCGTACGTGGTCCGCGCGCGCCAATCGCCTGAGGTCGAGGACACCCGGAAGCCAGACTCGGTGTAGCTCGTGACCGGGACACCGTCGCTCGTCAGACTCGAAAAGCCGATCACCGAACTGTCGAGCGGCGCCGAGGACACGGCGGTCGACGTCGACGGGGCGGTCGCGGAGCGGCTCATCATGCTGCCGCCGCAGCCGGCGGCAAACGTGCCCCCTGCAACCAGCGCGAGCCCGACAGCCAGCGACTTCATCGGATCACCTCACGGTCATTATCGGCCCATCAACCTGGCAAAGAAGGACTTCTCCTTCGGGCACGAGCAGCGCTTCTCCTTGGGCACCCCCCGGAGCGCTTCTTCGACATGTTGCCCACAGCCGGCCCACGTGGGCTTCCCGCATTTCGGACACTGAATTCGGTGGCACATGGTTCAACGATAGCCCGATCGCCCGGCCGGGCGATAGCCCGCTCTGCCTAGACGCCAACCCGCGCCGTGTCCGGAAGAGAACAGCGGCGTGCAGATCTCAGCGCCTACCCTCTTGGAGAGGGAATCACAATGCAAATGAAGCAGGGCGAGAAGTACGTGTGCAAGAAATGCGGATGCGAAGTCGCCGTGACGGTGGCCCCATCGGTGGCCGGCAAGGGCGGCCAAGGGTCGCTTGTGTGTTGCGGCGAGAAGATGTCCACAAGAACCTAGCTTCCCGCGATATTTGGACGGTGTCCATGGCCACGCTGACCGCCGCAGCTCGCAAACGCCTACCGGCCATCGCGTTTGTCTTTCCGAAAACGCGGAGGTACCCGATTCACGACCGTGCGCACGCACGCGATGCATTGGCGCGCGCCGCCCATGCCGGGCCGGCCACCCTGGCCACCGTCCGCGCCGCCATCCGCCGTCGGTTTCCGAAGATGGGCTGAGCGCTCGCAGATAACCAGATGGAATTGGCGGAGAGGGTGGGAGTCTCTGAAGCCGCTTTCGAAAACCCCAATGGATACGGGCATTTTCAGCGCAACACTCGCGACGTCAGTGATCTAGCGTTTGCCAGTTTCTGCCGGCGATTGCGTCCAGTTGCCGGTCACTCGACGCCCGAGTGGTGCTACATTAGCGGCAAGGACGCATCCCCGACATGACGTTTCAGATCGAACTCGAGCGTGAGATTGACGGCCGCTGGATTGCCGAGGTCGCAGACCTGTCCGGGGTTCTGGCCTATGGCGCCACGCGCGATGAAGCCTTGGCTCGCGTGCAAGCCCTCGCGCTGAGAGTGATCGCGGAGCGTCTCGACCATGCCGAGGCGCCAGCTGAGTTGATGAACGTCAGCTTTCAAGCCGCGTGAGCGACTGGCCCGCCTGCAAGACCAGTCGCGTGCTCGCCGCCCTCGGGTGGCGATTGAAGCGCCAATCAGGATCACATCGCACACTGAGTCGAGACGGCTGGCCTGATTTCGTGTTTGCCTTCCACGACAGCGATGAGGTCGGCCCAAGGATGCTCGCGAGGATCGCCAAGAAGACCGGTTTGGCTCCATCCGACCTGTAGCGGTCTCGCGGTCTGGTTCTTCCACACCTCGCTGCGGCCCGCCGCCCCGGTCAGACATATACTCTGACCACTTCACATGCCTCTCAACTCCGGGACCCGGTTGGGTCCTTATGAGATCGTCTCGGCCCTCGGCGCGGGCGGCATGGGTGAGGTCTATCGGGCGACCGACAGCCATCTGAAACGGTCGGTCGCCATCAAGGTGCTGCCAGCCTCGGTTGCTGGCGACGCGGACCGGCTCGCGCGCTTTCAGCGCGAAGCCGAAGTGCTCGCCGCACTCAATCATCCGAACATCGCCGCGATCTATGGGCTCGAGAAGACCGCGGGCCTGACCGCACTCGTGATGGAACTCGTTGACGGGGAGGATCTGTCGCAACACATCGCGCGCGGCGCACTGCCGCTGGCCGAAGCGCTGCCGATTGCGAAACAGATCGCCGAGGCCCTCGAGGCCGCGCACGAGCAGGGCATCATTCATCGCGACCTGAAACCGGCCAACATCAAAGTCCGGCCAGACGGCACGGTGAAAGTCCTCGACTTCGGTCTCGCCAAAGCGCTGGACCCGGCATCGTCGTCGAGCGGCGAGGCGATGAACTCGCCGACGATGACCGCGCGCGCGACGCAGATGGGCATGATCCTCGGCACGGCGGCCTACATGGCGCCCGAGCAGGCGCGCGGACGTGCAGTCGATCGCCGCGCCGACATCTGGGCGTTCGGCGCGGTGCTCTACGAAATGCTGACGGGCCGCCGCGCGTTCGACGGCGACGACGTGTCGACGACGCTGGCGGCGGTGCTGAAAGACGACGTGCAGTGGGCGGCGCTGCCGCCGGACATGCCCGCCGCCTTGCGGCAACTGCTCCAGCGCTGTCTCGAGCGCGACCCGAAGCGGCGTCTGCAGGCCATCGCGGAAGCGCGGATCGCG
Source organism: Acidobacteriota bacterium (assembly GCA_021824055.1). Lineage (GTDB taxonomy): Bacteria > Acidobacteriota > Vicinamibacteria > Vicinamibacterales > SCN-69-37 > SCUN01. The sequence goes on along the minus strand of JAKALV010000043.1, from coordinate 5,550 downwards.
ATCGACGACCTCGCGTCAGGCGCCGCGACTGAACCCGTCGCGCCCGCGTCCTCGACGAGCGTGACCCGATCGGCCGGTCGGCCATGGATGGCCGTGGCCGCCGCAATGACCCTCGTCGCCCTCGCGCTCGCGCTGCCGGCGTTTCGGTACTGGCGCGAACCGGTGCCCGAAGAGACGCGCCTCGACATCGCCACGCCGGCGACCGCCGTGCCCCAGGACTTCGCGTTGTCGCCCGATGGCCGCCAGATCGCCTTCGTGGCGTCGGGCGATGGCACGCAGCGGCTCTGGGTCCGTGCGCTCGACAAGACCGATGCCCATCCGCTCGCGGGTACCGATCATGCCCGGTATCCGTTCTGGTCGCCCGACAGCCGGGCGTTGGGGTTTTTCGCCGACGCGAAACTGTATCGCGTGGATCTCACCGGCAGCCCGCCTCAGGCCCTCGCGCCCGCGGCGAGTCCGCGCGGCGGGACGTGGAACGCGGACGGGATGATCGTGTTTTCCTCTGCCACGATCGGACCTCTGATGAAAGTCGCTGATGTTGGTGGGGCGCCGGCAGTTCCGGTCCAGGCCACCACCGAATGGCGGAATGTGTTTCCCGTCTTTCTTCCGGACGGCCGTAGGCTCCTTGACCTCGCATTCCCTGCGGGGAACGCGGCGGGCGCCATTTATCTCGTCACGCTGGATGGCGGTTCCCCGGTGCGATTGACGGACGCGTTACTGTCCGCAGCGTACTTGCCGTCCGGCTTCCTCGTCTTTCGACGTCAGAGCATGCTCGTGGCGCAGCATCTGGATCTGTCGCGCCGCGCGCTGACGGGCGACGTCATCACGCTGGCGGATCTGGGCGGCGCCGGCAGTGCACTCCTGGGTGATTCGAGTGGCTTCTCGGTCTCGACGGACGGCCGGATCGCGTATCGCGCCGGAAGCGGCCTGCGGCAGGTGAACTGGATCGATCGCACGGGGAAGCCGGGTGGCGCGGCGTTGCCTGCGGACACGTCGGGTCTGAACTATCCTGAGCTCTCTGCCGATGGCAAGCAGATGCTCCACACGCGGAACGACGACGGGAACGTCGATGTCTGGATCGCGGATCTCACCCATGGCGGGCGGACCCGGTTCACGTTCGATCCCGCCGTCGATTGCTGTTCGGTGCCGTCGCCGGACGCCGCGACGATCGCGTTCGCGTCGGCCAGAGGTGGCATCTACGATCTCTTCACGAAGCCCTCGAACGGTGTGGGCGTGGAGCACGTGCTGCTGGCGACGCCAAACACGAAATTTCCACGGGACTGGTCGCATGACGGTCGATTCCTGCTGTACTCGGAGCAGGATCCCAAGACGGGCACCGATTTGTGGGCATTGCCGATGATGAGCCCGGACAAGACGCCGGTGCCCGTCGCCCGCTCGTCCTTCGATGAGTCCAACGGTCAGTTCTCGCCCGATGATCACTTCGTGGCCTACGAAACGAACGAGTCCGGTCAGTTCGAAATCTTCGTCCAGGCGTTCCCGCAGCCCACGGGCAGGTGGCAGGTGTCGCAGCACGGCGGCACGCAGCCGCGCTGGCGCGCCGATGGCAAGGAGCTGTCTTTCCTCGGGGCCGACGGGATGATGATGGCGGCGCCCGTCACGATCGCAGGCTCGACGTTTGCCGCCGGGACGCCGATGTCGCTGTTTCCGGCGCGCATCGCGCTCGGAGCCGGTGCGAACAAGCAGAACTACGCGGTTGCGCGCGACGGCCGGTTTCTCATCGTCCAACCCGTCGAATCGGCGTCCGCGCCGATCACCCTGATCCTAAACTGGCGGCCGAAGTGAGAAGAAAGTCCATCCCATCACTCGATGTGATCCACTCGGAGAGCAGTCGGCAACTGTCTACTGAGTTCGGTTGACCGGTCCCGTGCCTTCACAACGATCTCAAACATCATTTCCGAGCCGTACCGGAAACCGCACACCTCGACGTCTGTCGAGGCACTGACCAGGCAAGATGTCGCGCGGAAATGTCACTTGGGCTATTCGGGTCCGAGAAACTTGCCGAATTGCTCAGCGTTTCCACGCAGGCGGAATGACATGGCAGAGAGAATCTGTCTCTCGTCGATTTCGTGCGATTTGCTGAGCAAAACGTGAAAAGAAAATTGGCGGAGAGGGTGCGAGTCCTTGAAGCTATCTCAAGAAACCACAATGAATGCGGGCCATCTTCACATAACCCGCACAACGGCAGCGACTTAGCGTCTTCACATTCCTGCCGGCGTTCGCGTCTGTTTGCGTCCCTTTTACCGATTTTGCCAGCGCGATGTCACTCGAAATGACACTCGACGCGATGCGTTCGGCAGATCACCAACGAGCAATCCTTCCGGGCCGTCGTTGCTGACTTCGAAAGTCCACCCCTACGATTCTTCGTACTCGATTCGCAACCCGCGTTGCTGGCCACGCATGCCGCCGTCGCCATCGCGCCCCGCATAGCCAATCGCTCGGTAACCCTTCAGCCGCCGCTCGGACATCCTCCGCAGCATCGGCACCGAACGATCGACGTAATCAATGACCCGTACTTCCGTCTTGGCCGCATGCCGGCGATGAAGTCGACCGGCGTATTGTTCGAGGGTTCCTTTCCAAGACACCGGCAGTGCCAGAAACAGCGTGTCGGTCTGAGTTTGGCTTCGAACAGATCAAGATGATCCCGACGCTCCGTGAGAAGCAGGGGCGATCGGCCTTCCGCCAATGCGCCGATCACATCGTCAAGGATGAGCGCATTGCGCAGGTCGTCTGCGGCCAGCGCCGCGTACCACTGCGACGTTGGCTGTCAGTTCGGCGTGCAGCGCGTCAAGGTGGGCGCGCAGGTGCTGGGTCTCGGCATCCAGCTCAGCCAATCGCTCGGTCGCGATAGTGATCGCTCGGCCGAGCTCGTCGTCGCGCCGCGGTGTATCCACAAGGCTAACTCCGCCGCGTGTCAGCCCGCCGATGCCAGCCGTGCTCGACCCGGCGGGAGCGCAGCATTAGATCTGGCCAGCGGAGGGCGGAAGGCGTCGGACGCGCACCCGGTCTTGCTCCACGACGGCGAAGATTCCGGCCCAATCGTCTCGTGACGCCAGCGCGGCCGCGATCGTGCGGTCATCAGTCTCGGGATCGGTCCAATCGAGGCGGATCAGGACGATGCCGCATTGGGCCGGCAGGCCCGATCGAAACGCGAGTTCGCCGAAATCCGTGTCAGCGGTAACGACGACTCGTCGTTCCCTCTGCGCGAGATCCAGAACTGCGTGGTCCTCGGCTCCGGGCATCACCTCTTTGATCCAGAGCACATCATGACCGGCGGCACGGAGGGCGGCGACGGCAAGGCCCGGCACGTTCTCATCCGCAAGAAAGTGCATGAGTTCAGCCCTTAACGGCGAACATTCGCTCCGAGCTGATCACTTCACGGGCGTACGCGAGGCACGCATGAATGTCATCGAGCGTGAGATGGTCGTACTGGTGACGGATCTGGTCCGGCGTGTAGCCGCCAGCCAGGAGATCCATCACGAGTTCCACGCTGATGCGGGTTCCCTTGATGACGGGTTTCCCGACGAGCACGTTGGTGTCGGCAACGATTCGACTACGCCAGTCCATGGTTCCTCCGCGAGGCTGTCCCGCAATTATGCGCCAAGGCACTGCCCAAGAGTCGAGACTTGCTCGGGCCGCGATCGTGACCGGCCACCAGCGCCGGTCAGGTAATGGCGTGGGGAAACGCAGGGAATGTCACGCGGAAGTGTCACTTGGGCGATTTGGGTCTGAGGTTTCGCCAAATTGCTCAGCATTTCTGCAGGACGCTGATGAGTTGGCAAAGAGAATCTGTCTCTCGTTGATTTCGTGCGATTTGCTGAAGAAAAACGTGAAAAGAAGTTTGGCGGAGAGGGTGGGAGTCTTTGAAGCCGTTCTCGAAAAGTCCAATGGATACGAGCGTTTCCAGCGCAACGCTTGCGACCTCAACGATTTAGCGTCTTCCAATTTCTGCCGGCGTTCGCGTCCCTTTGCGTCCGCTCACCGATTTTTCCATCGCGATGTCACTCAACATGTCACTCGACGCGATCCGCTCGTCGGCGGGTTATCATCAGCTCATGAGTCGGCAGCAAGTCCTCTCGACACTTCGGGCGCAACGGGCGGCGCTGCACGAGCGGTTTGGTGTCGCACGGTTGACCCTGTTCGGCTCGGTGGCACGCGATGAAGCTGTCCAAGGCAGCGACGTCGATCTGCTCGTTGAGTTCGACAGGCCGGTCGGCCTGTTCTTGTTCCTCGAACTCCAGCACCATCTCGAGACGCTGTTCGGCTGTGCCGTCGATTTGGGCACGCCGCAGAGTCTGAAACCGCGTCTCCGCGGCCGGGTTATGGCTGAGGCGGTGCATGTCGTCTAGAGAATGGCGGCACCGGATCGAGGACATCCTCGACGCCATCGCGGAAATCCAGTCGTTCGTGTCTGGCGCGACGCCGGAACAATTCAAGACGGACGCGAAGACGCTCAAGGCTGTGGCGGCCGATCTGATGATCATCGGCGAGGCCGCCAACCATATCCCCGACGACGTCCAGGACGCCAACGCGGACGTGCCGTGGCTCGTAATGCGGGCGATGCGGAACCGCGTCGTTCACGTCTATTTCGATATTGACCCCGTCATTCTCTGGGACACGATCCAGCACGACCTCCCGAAGCTTGTCGATCCGCTCAAACGCTTGCTCGGCTGAGATCCTCATCCCGACTGCGGCCGCGCCAGAGTGCCGGACGGTCTACCCTTCGCCGTTTATCGCGGGGTTGACCTCGCCGCACGGCCGACCGACGGCCTACCTTCAGGACGATCTCAAACATCATTTCCGAGCAGTACCAGAGACCGCACAACTCGATGCCTGGCGAGGCGCTGACCAGGCCAAATGTCACGCGGGAATGTCACTTGGGCGATGTGGGTCTGAGATTTCGCCGAATGGCTCAGCATTTCCATGCAAGCGAGATGACATGGCAAAGAGCATCTGTCTCTCGGTGATTTCGTGCGATTTGCTGAGGAAAAGCGTGAAAGGAATTTGGCGGAGAGGGTGGGAGTCTTTTGATGCGTTCCTCGAAACACCAATGAACACGACCCATTCTCGCATAACTCGCTCGACGTCAGCGATTTAGCGTCTTCGGGTTCTCGCCGGCGCCTTCGTCCGTTGGCGTCCTTTTTCGGATATTGCTGGCACGATGTCACTCGGAATGTCACTTGGCGCGAGATCCTCTTGAGATCGTCACCCGTCTGATCGTTCTTCGCCTCAGTGCTTGGTTCGTCCCACCTACTCCGGCAAACTCCGCAGGCGCTGCACGAAGTGGAACACGGCGCTGGCAAGGAACCGCTTGTCCCACTTGTCAGGGGAAGAGCGCATCAAAATACGCCTTCGCCACCGGGCTCGTCATCTGAGAGGCGTGCGCTTTGTGGGGCAGGCCATTCAACTCGACCGTGGTACAGGACCATCTGAACTGAAATCGGCGGTGGATGCTGGCGAGAAAGGCGAGATCCTCAGAGATGCTGTACTCGTCCGAACTTCCGCGCACGATTCTGATGTGGCAGGCGGCAT